>CALMDF010000027.1 GCA_937864895.1 uncultured Holophagales bacterium
CCAGACGGCGGACTTCAGGAGCGAGCCGTCGGCGAGGACGCGCGGCAGGTCGTCGTCGGGGGAGAGCTCCAGCCTCACCCGGGCCTGTCCCGCCGTCTCCGCGAGGTCGGCGAGCGTGTCCCTCACGAGGGCCACGGCGTCGACGGGGGCGATCGTGAGGGAGAGCGGGCGGCCGAACGCGAGGAAGTTGTTGATGAGGGTCGCGAGGCGGTTGATCTCCCCCCGGAGCGACTCGATCCGCGTGGCCTGGTCGGCGGCGGCGGCCTCGTCGACGGGGCGGTGCCGGCGTTTCAGGACGTCGAGGCCGAGAGAAAGGGCGTTGAGCGGGTTCTTGATCTCGTGGGCGAGCCCGGCCGCGAGGTGGCCGATCTCCGCCCTCTTCTCCGCGGCCGCGAGGCGGGCGAGGAGGTCCTGCCTCTCGCGGAGCGCGGACGTCATCTGGTTGAAGGCGACGGCGAGCTGCCCCACCTCGTCGGCGCGGTCGACGGGGACGACGACGTCGAGCCGCCCGTCGGCCACTTGCCGGGCCGCCTCCGCCACGGCTTCCACGGGCTTCGTCGCGTTTCTCGTGACGATGAGGATGACGACGAGGCCGGCGCCGAAGACCCCGAGGAGGGCGTAGAGGCCGCTCCGGAAGTTGCCCTCGAGCTCGGCCCGGATGTTCTCGAGCGAGTACTTGATCGTGACCTGCCCGAGGTAGCGCCGTTCGATGACGAGCGGGACGACGATCTCGCCTGACCCCGGCCCCTCGCCCACGACGCCCTCGATCTCGATGTCCTGCGGCACGGCCGCGGCTCGCGGCCGCCGCCGCCCGGGAGCGGGGGGGCCGACTTCCGGCTCGTCGGGAAGCAGCTGTCCCCCCTGTTTGATCCGGATCTCCCGGACCCCTTTCTGCCGGAGCTTCTCCCGGAACTCCTCGAGGGCCTTCGGGTCCCGGGACCCTCCGGGTCCGATCCGGGTGGCGGCGGCCTGGATGGCCGTCGCGAGCGTCTTGTAGGAGGCGTCGGCCTCGCCGAGCATCTGGTCCTGGAAGCGCAGGTAGAGAACCGTCTGCGCGACGGCCGCGGCCACGAGGATGCCGGTGAAGGCGAGGCCGAGGCGGGTCGTCAGGCTGAGCCGGCGGAAGAGGTTGCCCGGCCTCATCGCGAGCCCGGTGCGGGGAGAAGGGGCGTCGAGGCCGCGTCCATCGGGGACATTCTCCGTCACCGGCGGCCGGCCCCGGATGCGAACCCGTATCATGGCCGCGGCCGCGGGGAGCGGGGAGGGACCCGCCCGCAGGAACGGCCCGGAGGCAGATGGCCCCTTCGTCCAACGTCATCCAGGACCGCGTCGCGGAGTTCCTGCAGCGCTTTCCGCCCTTCAGCCTCCTCGAGCCGGCGGAGCGCGCGGAAATCGCCGCGAGGGTCTCGATCCGCTACGTGAAGGCGGGGACCGTCCTCTTCAGGGAGGGGACGCCGCCGGGCGACGAGTTCTACGTCGTGCGGCAGGGCTCGGTCGAGGTCTACGAGGAGGGGCCCCCGAGGCAGCTCGTGGACGTCTGCGACGAGGGGGACGTCTTCGGCGTGCGGGCCCACGTCGCGCGGGAGCCGTACCTCGCGACGGCCGCCGCCGTGGACGAGTGCCTCCTCTACGTCATCCCGGTCGCCGCCGCGCAGCCCCTGCTGAAGAAGAGCGCGCGGGTCGCCCTCTACTTCGCCGCCGCGTTCGCCGCGGGCCGTCCGCACCAGCGACGGCGCTCCGGCGCAAGTCTCGCCGGCGGCCGGCTGCCGAGGGAAGGCCCGGTTCCCGTGCCGTTCCTCAACGACACCATCGTCCTGAACGCGACGAAGAAGGTGCTGACCTGCCCGGCGGAGGAGACGATCCGCGAGGCGGCCGTCGCGATGACGGAGCACGGCTTCGGCTCGATCGTGATCGCCGACGGCGCGAACACCCCCGTCGGCATCCTCACGGACCGCGACCTCAGGAGCAAGGTGGTCACCGGCCTCCACGCCGCCGACGAGCCCGTGTCCGCGATCATGAGCCGGCCCGTGAAGACCGTGAGGGCGGGGATCACGCTCGCCGAAGCGATGATCGAGATGGTGAGGCAGAAGGTCCACCACCTCTGCGTGACGGCTGACGGGACCGACGGCAGCGAGGTGACCGGCCTCATCTCCGACCACGACCTCCTCCTCGTCCAGGGCTTCAACCCCGCGATCATGATCAAGGAGGCGCGCAAGACGGCCTCCCTGCCGCAGCTCGCCTCCATCCGGGAGAAGGCCGAGGAGCTCCTCGCGAAGTACCTCGAGCCCGACGTCGGCGCCCTCTACGTCGCCGGGACGGTTTCCGCGGTCACCGATGCGATCGTGCAGCGCCTCGTCGAGCTGCACGCCGCCGCCGTGGGGCCCCCGCCCCGGGGCTTCGCCTGGCTGGCGCTCGGAAGCCTCGGGCGGGAGGAGCAGCTCCTCAGGACCGACCAGGACCACGCCCTCGTGTACGAGGGCGAGCCGGACGAGGCCGTCGCGGCCTGGTTTCGCCGCCTCGCGGGCTTCGTTTCGGACGGGCTCGCGGCCTGCGGCTTCGCCCCCGACTCGGGCGGCGTCTCGGCCTCGAGCCCGGACTGGTGCCGGAGCCTTCCCGAGTGGAAGGAAACGCTCCGCCGCTGGGTCGAGAGGCCCGACGACCACGACATCCTCCTGGCGACCGTTTTCCTCGACTACAGGCCCGTCGCGGGCGACGCCGCTCTCGCGCGGGAGCTGACGCGCTTCCTCTACGAGGAGATCGCGCGAACGGAGATCTTCCTCGCCCGGCTGGCGGAGAACGCGCTCTCCACGCCTCCGCCGCTCAGCTTCTTCCGCAACCTCGTGGTCGAGCGCAACGGCGAGCACAAGGACGAGTTCGACCTGAAGGTGCGCGCGATGATCCCGCTCGCGGACGCCGCCCGCGTGCTTTCCCTCGACCACGAGCTCGCGGGGGAGAACAGCACCATCCGGCGCTACCAGCGCCTCGCCGCTCTCGAAACCGGCCACCGCGAGCTCTACGAGGAGGCGGCCCTGGCCTACGAGATCCTGATGAAGGTCCGGGCGCGGTTCGGCCTGAGGCAACGCGACAGCGGGCGGTACATCGACCCGGAGGCCCTCAACAAGCTCGAGAGGCAGACGCTTCGCAACATATTTGCCGCGGTCAAGGAGCTGCAGGACGTCCTCAGGGTGCGGTTCCCGGCGGGACGCGTCCGCTGATGCTCCGCGCCCTGGCCGGCTGGCTTCGGCCGCCGCGCGTGCCCCCGGAGTTCGAGCCGTACCGGTCCGCGCAGCCGCGCTGGGCCGACCGGAAGAAGCCCCTCGGGGAGATCCGCTTCGTCGTCCTCGACACGGAGACGACCGGCCTCGACCCTTCGCAGGACCGGGTCCTCGAGGTTGCGGCCGTCGGCGTGCGGGGCTCCTCCATCGACGTCGCGGACGGACTCGACCTTCGGGTGCGCCAGCACCTGACGACGGCGGGGGGCGTCGACGTCCACGAGATCACGCCGGGCGAGGCCGCCAGAGGGCTCCCGGAGGAGGACGTCGCGCGCCGGCTGCTCGAGTTCATCGGCGGTGCGGTGCTCATCGGCCACCACGTCGCCTTCGACGTCGCGGTACTCGACCGCCTCGTTCGCCGGGCGGTCGGTTTCCCGCTCCTGAACCGTTCCTACGACACCGTCGCCATGGCGGGCCGGGTCGACCGTCGCCTCCTCGACCCCGAGGCCGTCGCGCGGGACCAGCTGGGGCTCGAGGCGCTCTGTGCCCGGTACGGCGTCGAGATCGAGGGCCGGCACACGGCGCTGGGCGACGCCTTCGCGACGGCCCTCCTGTTCCTGAAGCTCCTCGCGAGGCTCGAGGAGCGGCGCGTCCGGACGCTCGGCGACCTCCTCGGCCGCTGAGGCGAAGCAGAGCCCCCGGAACCCGGACACGCCGGGTCCCGGGGGCCGCGCGGAAGAAACTGGTTACTCGATCGTGCGGGGGTAGCGCAGGCTGCCGACCATGTCCTGAACGGCCTGCGGCGGGGCCTTCGTCACCAGCGAGACGCCCCAGGCGACGACGAAGTTGATGACCATCCCGATGCTGCCGATCCCCTCGGGGGAGATTCCCCAGAGCCAGTTCTTGGCGTTGTTGAGGTCCGGATTCACGAACTTGAAATAGATGATGTAGGCGGCCGTGAAGGCGATGCCCGCGACCATGCCGAGCATCGCGCCCTCCTTCGTCGCCCGCTTCCAGAAGATCCCCAGGATGATGATGGGGAAGAAGGAGGAGGCGGCGAGGCCGAAAGCGAAGGCGACGACCTGCGCGACGAACCCCGGCGGGTGGATGCCGAAGTAGCCGGCAATGATGACCGCGGCACCGGCCGCGACGCGCGCCCAGATGAGCTCCGCCTTCTCGGTCGTGTCCTTCGCCACGACGTTCTTGATCAGGTCGTGAGAGATCGCCGAGGCGATGACGAGGAGGAGGCCCGCGGCAGTGGAGAGTGCGGCGGCGAGGCCGCCGGCCGCCACCAGCGCGACGACCCAGTTGGGGAGCCTCGCGATCTCGGGGTTCGCGAGCACCACGATGTCGCGGTCGATGTAGACCTCGTTAGTGCTCTTGGCGTCGAACTCGTTCTTGACGACGCGCTCGCCGGAAGGTCCGATCGCGGCGACGCCCGAGGCGTCCTTTACGAACTCGAGCTTTCCCTTGAACGGCTCGCCCTTGGCGAACTGCATCTTCCCGTCGCCGTTCCGGTCTTTCCAGGCCACGAGCCCCGTCTTCTCCCAGTTCTTGAACCAGCTCGGCGCCTCGGCGTAGGTCCTCCCCTGGACGCTGTGGATCAGGTTCAGGCGGGCGAACGCGGCGACGGCCGGGGCGGTCGTGTAGAGGATGGCGATGAAGAGGAGCGCCCAGCCGGCGGAGGAGCGGGCGCCCCGGATCGTCGGCGTCGTGAAGAAGCGAATGATGATGTGCGGCAGCCCCGCCGTGCCCACCATCAGGGCGAGCGTGATCATGAAGACGTCGATCGTGCTCTTGGCCCCGCCCGAGGTGTAGGCGCTGAAGCCGAGGTCCACCTGGATCTGGTTCAGCTTGTCGAGGAGGTGGCCCGGACCGGAGCCGAGGATCTGCTGGCCGCCCTCGCTGAGGCTCGCCCCGTACCCGAGCTGCGGGATCGGGACGCCGGTCAGCATGATGGAGATGAAGATCGCCGGGATCATGTAGGCGGTGATGAGCACGCAGTACTGGGCGACCTGCGTGTAGGTGATCCCCTTCATGCCGCCCATCGTGGCGTAGAAGAAGACGATCGCCATGCCGATGATGACGCCGGTGTTGATGGGGACCTCGAGGAACCGCGAGAAGACGACGCCGACGCCGCGCATCTGCCCCGCCACGTACGTGAACGAGACGAAGATCGCGCAGATGACGGCGACGACGCGCGCCGACTGCGAGTAGTAGCGCTCGCCGACGAACATCGGCACGGTGAACTTGCCGTACTTTCGCAGATACGGGGCGAGCAGCATGGCGAGGAGGACGTAGCCGCCCGTCCAGCCCATGAGGTACATCGAACCGTCGCGCCCCATCCAGGCGATCAGGCCCGCCATGGAAATGAAGGAGGCGGCGGACATCCAGTCCGCGCCCGTGGCCATGCCGTTCAGCACCGGGTGGATCTGCTTGGCCGCGACGTAGAAGTCCCCCGTCGTCTTGGCCCGCG
>CALMDF010000028.1 GCA_937864895.1 uncultured Holophagales bacterium
CTTTCGCGCGGCCGCGGCCGTGCGCGCGGCCGTGGAGCGGTGGGCCTTCCACTCCCCCGCCTCCGGCTCTCCCCGCAGCGCAAGGACGACCTTCCCCTTCACGTCGACGCCCGCGTAGTCGTCCCTTCCCTCTCCCGCGGCGTCGAACCCGTAGCCGACGAAGACGACCTCGGCGGTCACGTCTCCCGAGCCGCCGTTCACCATGAGGGAGTAGTCCTCGAGGAGCTTCGCCTCGTACGGCTTCCCTTCGGCGTCGCCCTCCGCCGGGAGGAGCGTGAGAGAGGCGCTCTCCACCCCCCCGAGGCCGTGCGAGAACGGCTGGCGGTAGTCGGGGAAGCCCTCCGGAGGCCGAAGGCCGGCGCGGCGGACCTCCGAGACGATGAAGTCGGCGGCCCGGCGGTGTCCGTCGGTCCCCGAAAGGCGGCCCTTCATTTCGGGCGCGGCGAGCGCCTCGACGGTCTGGAACACGGAGGAAGCGGTGATGCGCGCCGCGGCGCGCTCGAGGTCGGCCTCCGGCGGCGCCGCGGCGAGCGGCAGCGCGAGGAAGGCGAGGATTGCGGGAAGGACGGTGAGCGTCTTCCGGTTCAAGCGGGACTCCCGTTGCCGTTCCAGAAGGGCCTACCCGGCCTTCGGGGCGGGCGGGGCGGGGGCCTTTGCCTTCAGGGCCGCGAGCGTGGCGGCCTCCTTCTCCGGGGCGAGGCCCGCCTTCATCTTCGCGCGCCTCTCCTCGGGGAGGGAGTCCCAGAAGGCGAGCGTCGAGCGGACGGTGTCGCCGAGCGGCCGGAACGTCAGCCCGGCCTTCAGCGCCCGGGCGATCGAGACGTCGCCGATGCCGGCCTCCTCGCCCTTCGTCGAGACCCAGATCGGGAACTCGGCCTGCGGCGTCAGCCCGAGCGCCTCGAGCTTCTCCTCGGAAGCCCAGGTGAACGTGGCCTTCGAGCCCGTCTCCTTCCGGCAGGCCTCGAGGAAAGCGCCCATCGCGAGCTTCTCCTTCGGGCCGGTGGCGTTGAAGACCCCGTTCGTCCCGCTCTCGACCATCCGGATGGTCCAGTCGCCCAGGTCGCGGACGTCGATGAACTGGACGGGGTCGGTGGGGCTCCCCGGCACGAGGACCTCGCCCCCCTTCCGGACCCGGACCGGCCAGTAGGTGAAGCGGTCGCTCCCGTCGCGCTCCCCGACGATGTAGCCGGGCCGGATGTTGAGGGCTTTCCCCGGCATCGCCTTCTCGGCGGCCTCCTCGCAGAGGAGCTTCAGCGCGCCGTAGTTGCCGCCGGAGATGTCCTTGATCGCGTCGACGTCCGTCCCGGCCTCGAGCCGCATCCCCGCCGCCGTCTCGTCCATCCCGGCCTTCATCGGCGCGGCGTAGACCGAGATCGAGGAGATGAAGACGTACTGCCCGACGTTCCCGGCGAGGACTTCTGTCGCGGCGCGGACCTGGCGCGGGAAGTAACCGGACGTGTCGATGACGGCGTCCCATTTCCGGCCGGCGAGCTTCTTCACGTCCTCGGCCACGTTCCGGTCGCCGTGGATCTCCTCGAGCGGCCGCCCCTTGAAGAGCCCCGGGTTCGACTTGCCCCGGTTGAAGAGGGTCAGCTCCCAGCCCTTTGCGAGGGCGGCCTCGACGAGCGCGACCCCGAGGAACCGGGTCCCCCCGAGAATCAGCAGCTTCTTCTTCGGAGCCGCGGCCTCGGCGGCGCGGGCCCACCTCGGAAGGGCCAGAACGGCCCCGGACGTGGCCGCAAGGGCCAGGAGATCTCGGCGGGTGAGACGGTCTTTCATCGTCGCTCCTCCACGGGCACCAACGGGAGCTTACGGCGACGGAGACGCGAGGTTTCAGCTGGAAGAGAGGCTCCCACGGATACGGTCGGGTCCGGGCGTCAGGAGCCCGTAGCCAGCTCGCCCACGAGCTCCGCCGCCGAAAGGACGCGCACGGCGCTCCCCGCCCCGCCGCGAAAGTGACGGACGTTGTCGGTGACGATGATGCCCGAGCCGGAGCGGCGGGCGATCTCGGCGATGTGGGCATCGTAGAGTCGTCCCCCCGCGACCCGCTCGGCGACCGCCGACCGCAGGAAGGGGAGGCGCACCGCAGCCGGCAGGTCCACGACCTCGAGTCGCCCGAGGACCTCCTCCTCGAGAAGCCGCAGCGCGTCGGCGGGTGGCAGGCGGAGCTCTTCTGGAAGCCTCGTCGCGACGGCGTAGTACTCCAGGCAGCAGTGCCACGCCGTCCTCGCTTTGCGGAGCCGACCCTCGGCAACGGCGTCCATCACGACCTGCGCCGGGCGGCTCGACGGCCCCACGTCGATCGTCCCGCCGAGGAGGACGCTCGTGTCGAGGAAGACGCCCGTCAGCCGGGCCAACGGTTGCGCTCCTCCTCGACCAGCGCCGCCAGGTCGACGGCCGGAAGCGCCCGCGCCCGGACCGTCGGCCGCGCCACGAGCCTCCTGCCCACCCGGACGAGCTTCGGCCCCGGGACTCTCCGCACGAGGCGGACCGAGACCTCGTCCACCAGGATCTCCACCTCGGTGCCGGGCGTCAGGCCGGCACGCGCGCGGACGGAGGCGGGGATGACGATCCGTCCTGCCTTGTCGATGGCTGCTCTCATGCCATCAGTATGCCATTGCGATGCCACACCCGCCTTGCCTGCCTCGCTCCGCGCCTCCGCCTGCTCATTCCCCCGTCACCGTCAGCACCGCCCCGCTCGAGTAGGCGTTGAACTCCGGCGCGTACATCGACTGGACCGTCGCCGGGCCGACCCGGAACGTCCCGGCCATGTTGGCCCTCAGGCGGTACCTGAAGGCGTACTCCCCCACCGGGAGCTGCTCGAAGAAGAAGTTCGTCCCACTGTCGCGGACCTCCTCGTACCAGGCGATCCCGAGGTCCCACTTGTAGCGCGAGACCGTCGATTCCGGCTCGAAGCCGGCACCGCGCGGGTCGCGCAGGTGGACGTACTCGGCGGCGTGCTTCGTCCGGAGCGAGATCTGCACCTCCACCTGGTCGCCGGGCTTCAGCGTGGCGCCGTCGGCGAGGGGCTTGAGGACCCATTCCTTCCCCGTGTTCTCGCGGAGGAAGTACTTGCGGGAGACGTGGAAGAAGTCGCCCCGGTCTTCCTCGGGAAGCTTCTCGGTCGAGAAGTGCCACGCGGCCGAGGCGAAGGCGAAACCCTTGCCTCCCTTCTCGACGGCGATCGTCGACGTCGTCTTCGGGTCGACCTGCGGCCCCGGGACGACGACCTGGTTCTTCTTTCCCGTGTACCTGCTGGGCTCGAACGTGAACGAGGTCTCGCGCCCGCCCACCGTCACCTTCATCGTCTCGCGCGTCCCGAGCGCCCCTTCCGCCTTCAGGTAGTGGACGAGCGAGTAGAGGACCTCGGCCGTGGCGCGGGTCGACTTCCACTGGTTCAGCTTCTTGTTCAGGAAGAGCCACTGGACGAGGCCGTCGCGCCGCGGATCCTTCGGCGTCAGCTCCGTCAGCGTCCGCAGCGCGAACGCGTGCGTCTCGATCGTGTCGTTGTACCAGAGCCAGGAGCGGTCCTCAGCAGCCCAGAACGTCCCCTGCTCCTCGCTCGTCTTCGCCGAGTCCATGACGCTGGCGAAGACGAGCTGCGCGTCCCTGGGGCGGTTCATCCGGTTGAGCGTGAGGGCAAGGTAGCCCTTCAGGTAGGGCGAGTGCTCCTTCCAGTGCTTGAAGGAGAACGCCAGGATCTCCTTTCGCTCCTCGGCCGTTAGGGCATTCCCCATCCAGGACGGGTCCGGGTAGCACGACGCGACGTAGTTGACGAAGGTCAGCGTCTCCCAGCAGCAGTCCTTCTTCATCATGTCGCGCAGTTCCTCGCGGTAGTGCTTCGCGACGTAGCTCCACGCCTTCTGGACCATGTCCTTCGGGACCTCGACGCCGAACTCCGACGCCTTCGCGAGACCGTGGAGGATGTAGACGGTCATGTAGGGCGACGGCGGGCCCCCCGGCCACCAGGGGAAGCCGCCGATGGCCGTCTGGGCCTTCCGGAGCTTCGCGAGGGCCGCCTCGCGCTCGGCCTTCGCCACGCGCGGGTCGAGGACCTTCGCGAGACCGTGACCGGCGTCCTTCCCGCCACGGGCGTCGACGAGCCACGGGCTCTCCTCGAGCGTCATCTTCCGGTTCGGGTCGGCGGCGTCCCAGGTCTCGAGGCGGACGTCCCTCTTCGAGAATTCCTTCGCCATGGCGGCGACCGACGGGTACTGCTCGAACATCGACGAGACGATGCCGGTCGAGACGAAGCGGTTCAGCGTCTGCTCCGTGCACTCGTAGGGGTAGTTGACGAGGTACGGCAGCGCCTCGAGGACGGCGTAGAAGAGCTGGGCGTCCACCGTGACGACCATCTGCTCGTTGATCAGCGTCGGGTCTCCGCCCTTCGCGAGGTCCTCGAAGCGAAGCTCCTTCCTCTGCCCCTCGCGCAGCGTGACGAAGCGCGACTGCACCAGGTGCATCCGGCTCGGGAGGACCGGCAGCGGCCGGAGCTCTCCGTCGGAGAGGTTCCCCGACGTCGCCGTTACCTTGAAGGCGACCGTCCGGACTCCCGGAGGGGCCGTCAGGAAGAAGGTCTGGTTCGTGCCGCCGCCCGCGGGGACGGCGATCGACCGGCGCGTGTCGGCCGCGGAGAGGCCGAAGCGGGAGGAGAGGTCCTCGTTCGTCTCGGGGTCGAGGACCTGGAAAGCGAGGCTCCCCTTCAGCGCGGCCGCGGACGCGTTGTTGACGACGACCTTCAGCTCGGCCCGGTCCCCCTCGCGCAGGAAGCGCGGGACGTAGGGGCGGACCATCAGCTCCTTGACGCTCTTCGTCTCCTTCTTCAGCGACCCGCCGCGGAGGTCCTTCGTCACGGCGTGGAGCCAGACGTTCCAGGACGTGACGGAATCGGGGACGGCGAACTCGATCGACGCGGAGCCGTCGGCCCCGGTCAGGAGCTGCGGGGTCCAGAACGCCGTCTCGGCGAAGTTGCTCCGAAGGGCCGGGGGCTCCGCCGTCGGGTCGACGCCGCCCTCGTCACGCCGGAGCTCGTTCGACGCGGCGCTCTCCTTCTTCTCGGCCGCTTTCGCCATCTGGGGCGCCGGGGCCGACGCCGGGGCCGGAGGAGGCGCCGCTCCGTCGCGGGCGACGGCCTCGGCCAGCATGGGCGTGCCCATCCCGCCCCTCATGCGGAGCTGCCGCCCCCTCGCGCCGGGCCCGCCGATGCCGTAGCGGTCGAGCTCCTTCAGGCGGTCGGGCTCGAACGAAGGCGCGGACGGCAACGACGCGAAACCGCCGGCCACCCACTGCGCCGCGGCCGCCCCGAGCGTCGCCCGCGCCCCGGGAGCGCCCGTGCGCGACGGATACAAGCCCAGGACGGACGGCGGGTCGTGCGGGGCGAAGACGTCGAGGCTCCGGTCGTACATGTAGCCGAGGAGCTCGGCCGCCCCCGCCTCCACGGGCCTGCCGGACGGCGACTTCACCGTCACGCGCCACGTCTCGCGCGTCCCCGGACGGATCCGGTCGCGGAACGTCGAGAACTCCAGCTTCAGCTCGCGGTCGTCCCAGGGGACGAAAACCGCCGCCGTCTGGCTCATCCACTGGTGGTCCCGGAGCGCCGAGAGGGTCACGCCGAAACCGCCGCGATCCTCTTCGGTCACGGGGATCTCGACGACCGTCTTCCCCTCCCCCGACCTCAGGACCGAGCGCGAGAGGAGCTTCCCCGCCCGGAACCGCTCGAGGAGCATCTCCTGGCCGGGGAGCCCCGACGTCGCGAGGAGCCGGGCCGTCTCGCCCACGCGGACCGAGCCCGACTCGACGAGGAGCGCGAGCGGCACCGGAGGCGCCTCGTTCCCGCCGGCGACGAGGAAGTCGCGGAACGTCTCGTAGGCCGCGCCGAAGTCG
>CALMDF010000029.1 GCA_937864895.1 uncultured Holophagales bacterium
TACATGCGGCCGGAGCTCTGCATCGGCTGCGGGATCTGCCAGAAGGAGTGCCCGGTCGTCGACGACGCCGCGGTCTACGTGACCGCCGTCGGAGAGAGCCGGAGCGACGACCGGACCCTCCTGCTCTCGGGGAAAAAGCCCGCCTGACCGGGCGGAGACGGACGGAGGACGACATGGCGACGAACGACGGAAACGGAATCACCCGGCGCGACCTCCTCGGCCTCGGCGGCGCGGCCGCGGGCGCGGCGCTCGTCGGCGGCCTCGCCCTCCCCTCGTCCCCGGCCGAGGCGCAGAAGGCGCCGCTGCCTCAGGTGCCGCGGCGGCCTCTCGGGAAGACCGGGAAGTCCGTCCCGATCCTCCTCCTCGGCGGGATGGCCCTCGACCGGAAGTTCGACCCGAAGATCGCCGAGGCCGTCCGGTTCGGCGTGAACTACGTCGACGCGGCCGACTGCTACCTCGGGGGGAACTCCGAGGCCGGCCTCGCCGCTTACTTCGCCCGCGCGAAGAACCGCGACCAGGTCTGGGTGACGACCAAGAGCGACAAGCACGACCCGAAGGGCTTCGAGGAGACGGTCTTCCGGAGCCTTCAGAACCTCCAGTCCGACTACGTGGACCTCTACTACCTCCACGCCCTGAAAGATCCCGGGCACCTGAACGAAGACCTCGCCGTCACCGTCTCCCGGCTGAAGAAGTCGGGAAAGATCCGCCACTTCGGCTTCTCCTGCCACGACGGCAACGTCGCCGAGCTCCTCCACCTCGCCGCGAAGACCCCGTGGGTCGAGTCGGTCATGTTCCGCTACAACTTCCGGAGCTACGGGAACAAGGAGCTGAACGCCGCGATCGACGCGGCGCACAAGGCGGGCGTCGGCCTCATCGCGATGAAGACGCAGGGGTCGGAGGCGGGCCTCCGCGACGCCTGGACGAAGTTCGAGAAGACCGGGAAGTGGAACAAGCACCAGGCGGTCCTCAAGGCGGTCTGGCAGGACGAGCGGATCTCGGCCGCCGTCTCGCACATGGACTCCTTCGAGAAGCTCCGCGAGAACATCGCCGCGGCCCTCGACAGGACGGCCCTCACCGCGGCCGAGATGGGCGCCCTCGACCGCTACGCGGCGGCGACCCGCCCGTACGCCTGCGACGGCTGCGACCAGTTCTGCAACGCCGCGGTCGCGGCGGACGTGAGGATCGGCGACACGATGCGGTACCTCATGTACCACGACGCCTACGGCGAGCCGGGCAAGGCGCGCGAGCTCTTCGCGAGCCTCCCCGCCGAGGCCCGGCGCCTCTCCGGCGTCGACTTCGGCCCGGCCGGCCGCGCCTGCCCGCACGGGGTCGACGTGGCAGGCCTGATGAAGAGGGCGGAAGCCGTCCTGGCCTGAAGAGGAGTCCGCCCGGCCGCCAGATCGATCCGCGAAGCCACGACCGGCCCGGCCCGGCCAACCTTGGCACCGATCTTCCTAACGTCTGGGTATGGGCTCTTCCCTGGCGCCGATCGGCGCCCTTCTCTTGCCCGGCATTGAGGCTGTAAGTTACTTCAGGGGAGGAACTTGCCTGCCGGGAAGTTCCGATCGCCCGGGAGCGGCCTCTTTACCTCGTCTTCGCATAGAATCCGAAGGTTTGGATCGATCTCGGGGAACCCGTATCCGCCACGGTCACCGGCCCGATTCCCACTCCCCCGTTCGTGGGGAGTCTTTCGTGTTCTTCGGTGGCCGGCGCGCGGTGCTGCAATTCCACCATTCGAAGGGAGGAGTCTCGAAACACAAGAGTTCGGTTCCGGAACACCGGACGCGCACGTCGCCTGTGCGTCCGTCCCGATCCCGGGCGGCGATCTTTTTCCCGGTCGATAACAACTGGAGTTTCGTCCACCCCTGTCAACCCATTCCCAGAGAGGAGAGAGGCATCAAACGATGAGAACCCACCGTATCTGGCTGGTCGCGCTCATCCTGCCCGTCCTGATGGCGTCCGTGCTCGTCGCCCAGATTCCGACGAGCATGATCTCCGGTCGCGTCATCAACGAGGGTCAGGGCCTTCCCGGCGTCACGGTGACGGCAAAGTCCCCGGCGCTGCAGGGCACCCGCACCGCGGTCACCTCGACCAACGGCGACTTCGTCTTCCCGAACCTTCCCCCGGGTGACTACACCATCACCTTCACGATGTCCGGCTTCCAGACGGTCACCCGGACGCTCAAGGCGAACGCCGCCCAGCAGGCGGTGCTCAACGCCCAGATGAGCCTCGCCGCCGTCGCGGCCGAGGCGGTCGTCGTCGGCACGGCCGAGACGGTCTCCCAGACGACCCAGAACGCCACGACCTACTCGTCGGACCTCACGAAGAAGCTCCCGGTCACCCGGACGCTCCTCTCCGCGGTCCTCCTGGCCCCCGGCGCCTCCACGAGCCAGCAGACGGGCAACACGACGATCTCCGGCGGCCAGACGTTCGACAACCTGTTCATGGTGAACGGCGTCAACGTCATGGACAACATCCGCGGCACGCCGAACAACCTCTTCATCGAGGACGCGATCGCCGAGACGACGACGTCCAGCTCGGGCATCTCGGCCGAGTACGGCCGCTTCACCGGCGGCGTCATCAACGCGATCACGAAGTCGGGCGGCAACAACTTCAGCGGCTCCTTCCGCGTCAGCTTCGACAACGACTCGTGGAACGACAAGACCCCGTTCGGCGAGAACCAGGTCGACAAGACCATCCCGACGTACGAGGCCACCCTCGGCGGTCCGATCTGGAAGGACAAGGTCTGGTTCTTCGCCGCCGGCCGCCTGCGCGAGTCCGAGACCGGCAACCAGACCCGCTTCACGAACGTCCCCTTCACGCAGACGGACGACGAGACCCGGCTCGAGGGCAAGCTCACGATCTCGCCCGTCCAGAACCACACGTTCACCGGCTCCTACCTCGAGGTCGACCGTGAGCAGGGGAACTACTACTTCACGTCGATCCCGATCCTCACCCTCGACCAGCTCTACACGAGGCAGCTCCCGAACTCGCTCCTCGCGCTCAACTACAACGGCGTCCTGACCGACAAGCTGTTCGTCGAGGCGCAGTACTCGCAGCGGAAGTTCGAATTCCAGAACTCCGGGTCGCTCTACACCGACCTCATCAAGGGGACGGCGATGTACGACCTGACGCTCAACGCGATGTACAACTCGCCCGTGTTCTGCGGCGTGTGCGACCCCGAGAAGCGCAACAACGAGGCCTTCCTCCTCAAGGGGACCTACTTCCTCTCGACGAAGGGCCTCGGCTCGCACAACCTCGTCTTCGGCTACGAGGACTTCGCCGGCACCCGCAAGTCGAACAACTACCAGTCGGGCAACAGCTACTGGTTCTACTCGGCCGACGTCATCCTCGACGGCCCGAACGTCTTCCCGGTCATCGACGCCTCGTCCTACCTCGAGTACTGGCCGATCCCGACGCTCTCGCAGGGCTCGGACATCAGGACGTACTCCTTCTTCCTGAACGACACCTGGCGCCTCAATAACAACTTCTCCTTCAACATCGGCCTCCGCTACGACAAGAACGACGCGAGCGACTCGACGGGCGCCACGACGGCCGACGACTCGGCCTTCAGCCCCCGCCTCGGCGTCACGTACGACGTCTTCGCCGACGGCCGCCTCCGCTTCAACGCGACCTACGCCCGCTACGTCGGCGGCATCCAGGAGACCCAGGTCGGCGCGGCGTCCGCCGCGGGCAACCCGGCCTACTTCCAGTACTACTACGAGGGACCCGAGATCAACACGGGCGCCGGCCCGTACCTCAACCCCGCGCAGGCCCTCGAGTCCGTCTTCCGCTGGTACGGCATCACGGCCCCCGGGCAGCACCCCGACCCGAGCATCAAGCAGCCTGACTTCGTCTCCGTCCCGGGCGTCAACGTGCAGTTCAACGGCACGCTCAAGTCGCCCTACGTCGACGAGATCACGCTCGGCGTCGCCGGCTCCCTCGGCACGCGCGGCAACTACCGCGTCGACGGCGTCTACCGCACCTGGGCCGACTTCTACGGCCAGATCCGCAACATGGAGACCGGCCAGGTCACCGACAGCCTCGGCCGGAAGTTCGACCTCACGCTCGTCCAGAACGAGAACGACCCGCTCGAGCGGACCTACTACGGCCTCCAGCTCTCCGCCAACTACCGCCTCTTCGACTCCCTCAACATCGGCGGCAACTGGACCTGGTCGCACCTCTACGGCAACGTGACGGGCGAGACCTCGGGCTCCGGCCCCGTCCGCACCGGCACCTCCTTCTACCCCGAGTACCAGGACTACGCCTGGACGCTCACGACCGGCGACCTCCCGGAGGACCAGCGCCACCGTGTCCGCATCTACGGCGGCTGGGACGTCCCCCTTCCGAAGGCGTTCGGCGCCCTCAACCTCTCCCTCATCCAGACCTACGACACGGCCCAGAGCTTCTCCGACGTCGGCACCATCCGGATCCAGCCGTACGTAACGAACCCGGGCTACGTGACGCCCCCGACCTCGCAGACCTACTACTTCGGCGGCCGCGGCGCGAACGAGCGGGACGACGTCTGGCGGACCGACCTCCAGCTGAACTACAGCTACTTCCTCGGCCCCGTCGAGCTCTTCCTCTCGCCGCAGGTCTTCAACCTCTTCAACAACGACGCCCAGATCAACGGCAACACGCTCATCGAGACGAACGTCAACCGCTCGGCGAACTACGCTGCCTTCAACCCCTTCACGACGACCCCGAAGTTCGGGGCGCGGAACACGGGCGCGAACTGGGGCTACGGTCCGTCCTACGGGCAGGCCACGGCTTCCACGCACTACCAGACCCCGCGCACCTACCGCGTCTCGGTCGGCCTCCGCTTCTAACCTTCCTTTTCCCGGTTTTTCCGGGCCCCGGCCTTCGGGCCGGGGCCCTTTTCTTTTTCGAGGGGCCCTTCGCCGGCCCTTGCTAATCTCGCCGCCGGACAGCCGATGAAACGCACCCGAATCCTCCTTCCCCTCCTCGCCACGCTCGCGATCCCGGGCTGCGGCGGAAAGCGCGCGAGCGGTCCGCAGGCCTTCCCGGGCGCCCCCGTCGTCCTCGTCTGCGTCGACACGCTCCGCTCCGACCGGCTCCCCTTCTACGGCTACGAGGGTGTCGAGACACCGGCGCTGACCGCTCTCAGGAACGACTCGATCCTCTTCGAAAGGGCCTACAGCCACGTGCCGCTGACCCTGCCGGCGCACGCCTCGATCTTCACCGGGGCGCTCCCCGGGGCGCACGGCGTGCTCGACAACGCCGGGTACCGCCTCGATCCGGGCCTCCCCACGCTCGCAGAGCTCCTGAAAAAGGAGGGCTACGCCACCGGCGCCGCGGTCTCGAGCATCGTCCTCCAGGGGACGAGCGGGATCTCCCGCGGCTTCGACCTTTGGGACGACTCGATCGAGCCCGACCGGGCCGGACTCCCGATGAACCGCGTCCAGCGCCCCGGGCTCCGGAGCGCGGAGATCCTCAACCGCTGGATCGAGACGAAGAAGGGCTCCCCCTTCCTCGCGTTCCTCCACGTCTACGAGCCGCACAGCCCGTACGAGCCCCCCGAGCCTTTCCGGAGCCGGTACGCCCAGCCCTACGACGGCGAGGTGGCGGCTTCGGACGCCGTCGTCGGCGAGCTGCTCGCGAAGCTGAAGGCTCTGGGCCTCTACGAGAAGAGTCTCGTCGTCTTCCTGTCCGACCACGGAGAGGGCCTCGGCGAGCACGGCGAGAACGAGCACGGCGTCTTCCTCTATCGCGAGTCGCTCCAGGTGCCGCTCCTCGTGAAGCTCCCGGGGAACGCGCTCGGAGGGACGACTGTCTCCTCCGCGGTGCAGATCACCGACGTCTTCAGGACGGTCGTCGAGGCGGCCGGGGCGAAGGAGGCCCCCGCGCACCCGGAGCTGGCGAACC
>CALMDF010000030.1 GCA_937864895.1 uncultured Holophagales bacterium
GCCGCCCGCGCCCACCGGCTCGTCCACCTCGACAAGGGAGTCCTCAAGGAGGACGTCCGCGCGAAGGAGGCGACGGGGGAGATCGGAGTCGCGGCCGCCGCGGCGATCGCCGCCGGGAAGTAGGGCGTGAAGATCCTCCCGCTCGTCCTGAAGAACCTCCTGAGGAAGAAGACGAGGTCGCTCCTGACGGTCGGCTCGATCGTCCTGCCGCTCTTCGTCATCTGCATCCTCGGGACGCTCCTCAGGGCGCTCGACGCCGACCCCTCCGGGGGGAAGGGGATGTACCGGCTCATCGTCCGGCACAAGGTCTCCATCACGAACTGGCTGCCGGGGGCCTACGACCCGAAGATCCGGAACCTCCCCGGCGTCGTCGAGGCGATACGGATGCAGTGGTTCGGAGGCTCGTACGTCGACCAGTCGGCGAAGAACCAGTTCGCGCGCTTCTCCGTCACCGACGCGGACCGGCTCCTCAGGGTCTTCGACGAGGCGACCGTCGTCGAGGGGAGCGAGGCGGAGTGGGTGAACGACCGCTCGGGGCTCCTCGTCGGCCGGCAGCTCATGAAGCGCTACGGCTGGAAGCTCGGGCAGAAGGTCGCCTTCAAGGGGGACATCTACCCGATCACCCTCGAGCTGACGATCCGCGCCGTCTTCTCGGCCGCCGACGAGAGCGGCGTCTACTTCCACCACCAGGCCGTCGAGGAGGCCCTCCCGCGCGTGAAGGGCTACGTCGGCTGGTACTGGCTGAAGACGGACTCCCTCGCCGCCACGGAGCGGGTCCCGAAGCAGATCGACGCCCTGTTCGAGAACTCCTCGTACCCGACGAGGTCGGAGACCGAGAAGGAGTTCCAGAGCATGTGGGTCTCGATGCTCGGGAACGTGAAGCTCCTCGTCGGGTCGATCACGCCGCTCATCGCCGTAGTCATCCTCCTCATCGCCGCGAACACCATGGCGATGGCCGCGCGAGAGCGGGTCACCGAGATCGCCGTCCTGCGCGTCCTCGGCTTCACGAAGGAGAAGATCCTCGGCCTCGTCCTCGGCGAGAGCTTCGCGCTCTCCCTCTTCGGGGGCGCCCTCGGCCTCGGCCTGTTCGTCTTCCTCCTCCCCGGCTTCCGCGAGGGCCTCGTAAACTCGCCGATGGCGGCCTTCGCCGCGGGCATCCGGCTCTTCCCGGAGGTCCTCGCCCTGGGATTCGGCGTGACGGTCGCGGTCGGGCTCCTCGCCGGCCTCGTCCCGGCCGTCCGGTCCGCGCAGCGGCCGATCACCGACGGGCTCCGGCAGGTCGCGTAGCCCCGGGGCTGAAGCCATGAAGTTCCTGCCCTACGTCTTCCGCAGCCTCTTCCGCAAGCGCACGCGCTCGGTCCTGACGATCGCCTCGATCGTCCTCCCCTTCTTCGTCATCTGCGTCCTCGGGACGCTGCTGATGGCGCTCGACGCCGACCCCTCGGGCGGGCGGGGGATGTACCGCCTCGTCGTGAGGCACAAGGTCTCCCTCGCGAACTTCATTCCCGAGGCCTACCGGGAGCGGATCGCGCAGCTTCCCGGCGTGAAGGACGTCACGATCCTCAACTGGTTCGGCGGGCAGTACAAAGACAACCGCCCCGAGAACATGTTCGCCCGCTTCGGCTGCGAGCCGGAATCGCTCCTCAGGATCTTCGACGAGGTGACGATCGTCGAGGGGACCCCCGCCGACTGGACCTCCGACCGGAGCGGCGCCCTCGTCGGCGAGCGGCTCATGAAGAGGTACGGCTGGAAGATCGGGGACAAGTTCGTCCTGAAGGGGGACATCTTCCCGGTCAACCTCGAGCTGACCGTGAGGGCCGTCTTCCGCGGCTCGGACGAGACCGGCGTCTACTTCGACCGCAAGGCGGTCGAAGAGGGGCTCCCCTGGGCGAAGGGCCAGGTCGGGACGTTCTGGATCAAGGCCGAGTCGGCCGAAGCGGCCGGGCAGCTGCCGCGCACCGTCGACGCGATGTTCGAGAACTCCTCGTCCCCGACGAAGACCGAGACCGAGAAGGAGTTCCAGAACGGCTTCGTCTCGATGCTCGGGAACGTGAAGGCCGTCGTCACCGGGATCTCGACGGCGATCGCCCTCGTCATCCTCCTCATCTCGGCGAACACGATGGCGATGGCCGCGCGCGAGCGGGTGACCGAGATCGCCGTCCTGCGGACCCTCGGCTTCGGCAAGCCGCTCGTCCTGGCCCTCATCCTCGCCGAGAGCCTCCTCCTCTCGGCGACGGGGGCCCTCGTCGGCCTGGGCCTCTTCCGCCTCTCCTTCCCCGTCCTGAAGGAGGGGCTCCTCAACTCGCCGATGGCCGGCTTCGCCGCCGGGATGCAGCTCTTCCCCGAGGTCCTCCTGACGGGCATAGGCATCACGCTCCTCGTCGGCCTCGTCGCCGGGATCGTCCCGGCCCTCCGCTCCGCCCAGCGTTCCATCCCCGACGGCCTCCGGCAGGTCGGGTAGGAAGGACACCGCGATGCTCGGAATCCCGCTGAAGTACAACGTGAGAAACCTCTTCGTCAGGAAGGTCACGACGTCGCTGACCGTCCTCGGCATCGCGCTCGTCGTGGCGGTCTTCCTCTGCGTCATGGCGCTCGGCGAGGGGCTGACGCGGGTCTTCACGGCCTCGGGCTCGGAGAAGAACGTCCTCGTCCTCAGGCAGAACTCGCAGTCGGAGCTGCAGTCGGGCATCGGGCGCGACCAGGCCCAGCTCGTGAGGGCCCTCGCCGGCATCGAGAAGGACGCGGACGGCAAGCCCCTCGTCTCGGCCGAGCTCGTCGTCGTCCTGAACCTCGACAAGAAGGACGGCGGCTCCTCGAACGTCACGATCCGCGGCGTGGAGGAGAAGGGGATGGCCCTCCGGCCCCAGATGAAGCTGACCGAGGGGCGGATGTTCGTCCCGGGGACGTCGGAGGTCCTCGTCGCCGAGAGCGTCGCGCGGCGGTTCAAGGGGGCGGAGGTCGGCGACGAGATCCGCTTCGGCGCCTACCGCTGGAAGGTCGTCGGGCACTTCGACGGGGGCGGCACCGCGCCCGACAGCGAGATCTGGACCGACTCGGAAGGGATGCTGAACACCTTCCAGCGCGGGGGCTTCTCGTCGATCCTCGCCAGGACGACCGACCGCGCTGCCCGAGACCAGTTCGTCGCCGGCGTCGCGGGGGACGCGCGCCTCGCCCTCGAGGGGAAGATCGAGCGGGCCTACTACGACGAGCAGACGGCGACGGCCGCCCCGATCAAGTTCCTCGGCGTCTTCGTCGGCGTCGTCATGGCGATCGGGGCCTGCTTCGGGGCGATGAACACGATGTACGCCGCCGTCTCCGCGCGGACCCGCGAGATCGCGACGCTCCGCGCCCTCGGCTTTTCGCGCCTCTCGATCCTCGTCTCGTTCGTCCTGGAGTCGATCGCCCTCGCCCTCCTGGGGGGGATCGCCGGCTGCGCGCTCGCGTTCCTCCTCGTCAAGCTGGCCCTCTCGGGCGTCACGGGGACGACGAACTTCGCGACGTTCGCCGAGGTCGTCTTCGCCTTCCGGCTGACGCCCCAGCTCCTCGCGACGGGAATCGTCTTCTCCCTCGTCATGGGCTTCTTCGGAGGCCTCTTCCCGGCGGGCCGGGCGGCCTTCACGAAGATCACCGCCGCGCTCCGCCAGGTGGGCTGAGGAACCGCGCTTCCGCTCCGGGCGCCAGCTAGCGCCCGGCCGACCACGCGTAGACCGCGTCGGAGCCCCGTTCGAACGCGACGAACGTTCCCTGCGGAACGGCCCGGCCCGCGCCCGAGAAGACGTCCGCGGCGATGACCGTGGTCTCCCGGTCCGGCACGACCTGGACGAGGCCCCGGAACCACCAGTCCGACCCATTCGGCGCTCGGAAAGTCAGCGTCGCCACCTGACTGTCCGGAATCCGGAGGAGCTCCGGCTCGAGGGCCGCGCGGTCCGCCGCGGAAAGACGGAAGCGGAGCCAGAAGGCGCCGGTCCCTTCCTCGACCTGGGTCTCCAGATTCGTGGACGCGGCCGGAACCCACTTCGGCACGGCACCTGCGGCCTCGGCGCGCGTCGCGAACGCGCTCCTCCTCAGCTCGCTCCCGCCGCAGGCGGAGAACGCGACGAGAACGGCCAGGGCCGCGGGAAGCGAGAAACGGCGGCTCACCGCTTCACTGGCAAAGGCCGATGTTCTCCTGCACGTACTCGCGGAGGGTCCCCTTCTTCACCCTCGACCTCAGGTTGTCGAGGAGGGGCCAGCGCCAGCGCGGTTTTTCCTTCAGGAGCGACTCGTAGAGCCGGACGGTGCTCTCCAGCCCGCCGACGAACATCGCTTCGCGGTCCGAAGCCTTGTCGGGGTTCTGGATCGCCCAGGCGGCATTCCCGAAGTAGAGCTGTCCGACGAGCTCGGGCGCCCCGTTCTTCCCCTGGTTGTTCAGGGGCCCGAGAAGCTCGGGGCAGGTCGAGATGAAGAGGTCCGGCGCGTTGACGATGAAGGTCGTCAGCCACTGCCGGGCGTTCTCCGCGCCCGAGGCCAGCGGGTCGGCCTCGAGCTGCTTCACGAGTGACAACGCCTGGGCCTTGTCCTCGGGGGAGGAGGTCGTGGCGTCCTGCGCGGAGCACGGGACGGCGGCGACGAGGGCGATCAGGAGGGCCGGCAGCACGTAACGCGTCAAGGAAAACCTCTTCATGGGATCGTTACTATGCCCGAAACTGGCTTTCAGATCATCTGGGGTCCTGCCCGGCCCCCCGGAACGCCCCGGCCCCCCCCCCAGGAATGTCAGCGCCCCTCAGCCGGGCGAGCGGACCAGGAGGGCGACGAGGAGCCCGACGAGCGCCAGGGACCCGAGGAGGCAGAGCCAGAGGAGCCAGAGGTCGATCCTTCCGTATCCGGGGAGCACCGGGAGACCCCGCGCCAGGGAAAGCCCGAGGACCGACAGGCCGACTGCGAGGACCGCCGGCACCCCCACGAACGCCCACGGAACCCCTCCCGACGAGGCCACGATCGCGAGGAATCCCGCCAGGAGGCCCGAGGCGACGAGGCCCGCCGAAGGGCCGAAGAGCCGGCTCGACTCGAATCTCCCCTGGACGAAGACGACGGCGAGCGCCACGGAAGCGACCCCGAACGCCGTGATCCCGGCGGAGAACGCGAGGACGAACGAGGTGAAGGAAGAATCCACGGTCCCTCCGCGGCGACCCTAGCGTCCCGGGTCCGAGTTCACAAGCCGCGCCGGGTTCTCAGGTGCCGGCCGCCGAGGAAGGCATCCTGCCGAGGAGGCTCCAGAGCCCGCGGTGGAACCTGTGAAGGCCCCGGACCCGCGGCAGGAACATGAGGAGGCAGTGGCCGTGGGCGAGGGACACCCCCCTTTCGCGAGCGACCTGGACGGCTTCCGGAGAACCCGCTCCCTGCTGGAGCCAGACGCGCCCGATACCGGCGTCCGCCGCCTCGGCGACGAGCCTCGCCGCCTCGGCGGGGGGCGTCACGACGACGACGCCGTCGACCCGCCCCGCGAGCTGGGCGAGGCTCCGCGCGCACGGGAGCCCTTCCAGGCTGTCGGCCTCCGGGTGGACCGGGACGGCGTCGTAGCCCTGACCCCGCAGCTCGCGGAGGATCACGTTCCCGAACTTCTTCCCCGAGCGCGAGGCACCCGCCACCGCGAGGCGCCGCAGGGCGACGAACTCCCGGACGAGCTCCGAGGTCACCGAGGGATCACCGCTCATGGAGGGCCTCCAGCGCCGCCCGGGGGCGGCCGGCCCCCATTCTCTCGCGGGAGGACGCCTATTCCACGAGGAGGAGCTGCGCGGAGGCGCCGAGGGAGGCCAGCCGCCCGCTTCCCGGCTTCCCCTCCGACTTCCGCTCGACGTAGAGGAGGACGCCGAAATCGGGGAAGTCGGGCTCGGCGAAG
>CALMDF010000031.1 GCA_937864895.1 uncultured Holophagales bacterium
CCTATGATCAAGGCCATGGAAACGCGACCGAGCGACCCCGAGGCCGGCCGGAGGAGGGGGATCATCCAGCGCCTCCTCGGCGGGCTGAACCTCCGATTCCCCGGGCTCTTCGCCCTCCTCGCGGCGATCACCGTCGCGGACCTCCTCATCCCCGACTTCATCCCGTTCGTCGACGAGATCGTCCTCGCCATCCTCACGATGATCTTCGCCCTCTGGAAGGACCGCCGGGAGACGGTGGTCACGACGGCGAAAGCCGGGCCGCCGCTGCCGACGGAGCAGCCGCCGCTTCCGCGCCTGCCGCCCGAAGGGCGCTGACCCGCCGGACGCCGGGCGGCGCCTCCCGCGGGACGGGGAGACGGATCTGCCCTACCGCCTCGCGCGGAAGGTGTCGCAGGCCGCGAGATCGCCCGACTCGAGCCCCTTGCGGAACCAGGCGACCCGCTGCTCCGAGGAGCCGTGCGTGAAAGCGTCGGGCGAGACCCGCCGCCCCGCTGCCCGCTGCATCCGGTCGTCGCCGATCGCCGCGGCGGCGTTCAGCCCTTCCTCCACGTCCCCGCGCTCGAGGACGCCGCGCTGGGCCGTTTCGTGCCCCCAGACCCCCGCGAAGCAGTCGGCCTGGAGCTCGAGCGCCACGGAGTAGGCGTTCTCGTTCCGCGGGTCGGCCGCCTGGCGCTCGCGCACGGCGCGGTCGATCCCGAGGAGGTGCTGGACGTGGTGCCCGATCTCGTGGGTGATGACGTACGCCTGCGCGAAGTCTCCGGGGGCGCCGAAGCGCTCCTTCAGCTCCGAGTAGAAGCCGAGGTCGATGTAGACCTTCTGGTCGCCGGGACAGTAGAACGGCCCGGTCGACGATCCCGCGGCGCCGCAGGCCGAGTCGACGCCGTCGCGGAAGAGGACGAGCCGGGCGTCCGAGTACTCCCTTCCCGCGGCCGGCAGGAGCTTCGCCCAGGTCGCCTGCGCGTCGTCGAGGACGAACGAGACGAACTCGACGAGCTCCTCCTCCGCCGGGTCGTGGATGGCGCCGCTGCCCGTCGCGCCTCCGCCCGTCGAGGAAACGCCGGCGCTCGGGGCGAGCGCGCCTCCGCCGCCCACGAGGGCGAAGAAGTCCTTCTTGAATATGAGGCTCAACACGGCGAGGAGGAGGAAGCCGCCGATTCCGAGCTTGAGACCCGGGCCGCGTCCTCCGCCGTAGGGCCCGCCCGCGCCTCTCCTGTCCTCGAGATTCGCGCTCCGGCCGCCGCGGGTCCACTTCATGGCTTCGGCCCTCCTGTCGCTCCACGAAAGATTAACGGACAGGCGGCACCGTGCGTGGATAAGATCCCAGACCTCTTGTCGCGCATCACCCACCCCCACCCGGCGCGCACTTCACTCCCAAGGGAGATCCATATGAAAAGCTCGGCCCGGAGAGTCGCCCTCGCGTCCCTCGTCCTCCTCTGCGCAGCCGTCGTCGCCTCGGGTCCGCTCGCGGCGCAGCCGACGGAGCTCTTCTTCTCGGAGTACGTCGAGGGCTCGTCTTTCAACAAGGCCGTCGAGATCTACAACGGCACGGGTGCACCGGTCGACCTCTCGGCCGGCGGATACACCCTGATGTTCTATTCCAACGGAAGCACCTCCGCGAGCTTCACCCTCTCGCTCGTCGGGACAGTGCCTTCCGGCGGGACGTGGGTCGTCGCGCCGACGAACGCGAACGCCACGATCCTCGGCCTCGCGAACCAGACCTTCGGCATCGCCTGGTTCAACGGCGACGACGCCGTCGCCCTCCGAAAGGGAGGGTCGGGAGGTGCCATCGTCGACGTCGTCGGCCAGATCGGCTTCGACCCGGGCAGCCAGTGGGGAACCGGGCTCACGTCGACCGCCGACAACACGATGCGGCGGAAGGGGAGCGTCTGCGCGGGCGACACCGACGGCAGCAACGCCTTCGATCCGGCGGTCGAGTGGGACGGCTTCGCCGTCGACACTTTCGGGGGGCTGGGCAGCCACACCGTGACGTGCCGCGCGACCGTCATCAACGAGTTCTCGGCGAGCACCGCCGGGACCGACGTGGAGTTCGTCGAGGTCTTCGGCCCGCCGAGCACGAACCTCTCGAACCTGAAGATCCTCGAGATCGAGGGGGACTCCGGCACGTCCCTGGGCACCGTCGACGAGGTCGTCGCCGTCGGTACGACCGACGCGAACGGCTACTGGCTCGGCAGCCTGGCCGCGAACGGGGGTACTCAATGGGTTGAGTTCGTCTCCACAT
>CALMDF010000032.1 GCA_937864895.1 uncultured Holophagales bacterium
GAGGCCGTCGTGAGGAGCTTCGACCCGTGCCTCTCGTGCTCCACCCACGCCGTGGGCGCCATGCCGCTCGTCGTCGAGCTCCTGGACGCCGACGGGCGCCTTCTCGACCGCAAGGCCCGATGAGGGCCGCAGGGCTTCCCGGATGACGCTTCCAGGGGGCGGGCGGGACCGGTTCCCCGCCCGCCCCCGGTCCGTCCCGGCCGGTTCCGGAGCCCGGCCGCACGCGGGAACTCGCGTTTTGCCGGGTGGCTGCTAACATCGGTCAGAGGCCTGATGACTCGTCCCGGAAGCGAGCCTTTTATACCGTGTGCCCCGGACCTCGTTCGCGAGGTCCGGGCCTTGGCCGTTGCCGAGCACGACCGCTTCGAGCGGGAAGTGTGGTCCGTTCTGCCAGCGGCCGCCATCCCGGGGATCTCGCCCACTCCGTCGTACCACAACGGGAACCACGTCGCGGCCGTGTGTGACGGCACCGAGGCCGTCTTCGAGGCCCTCGCTGCCGGTTCGGACCCCTTCGGGCTAGCCCGCGACGCCCGTCGCTGGGCGGAGGCGACCGGAGATCCGGAGCCGGACGCCGAGGCGCTCCGGACGGCGTTCGGCGTCGCCTTCGCCTGCCACGACCTCGGGAACATCGCCGCGACGGACCGGGTCGAGATCGGGTCGAACGGCCTCGGCCTCGAGCACGCGAGGTTCTACGACTCGTCCGCTCTCTACCCGACGCCGGCGGTGGAGATCCGGAGCGCCGGGATCGCCCACGCCCTCCTCCTCGCCAGGGGCGGGGACTGCGGTCGCGTCCCGGCCCTCGCCCGCCTCGTCGAGCACCTCGTCCTCCAGACGGTCTTCCACTTCGAGAAGGTGTCCGACAGCGCTCCGTTCTGGTTCCCGATCCAGGTCGTCGACATGATCGGCTCCTACTTCTTCCTCCGCACGTCGCGGCTGGCAGCCATCGCCGGGCTGTTCGCCGAGATGCGCGTCCAGAAGCCGGGCACGATCCCGGTCCTGCCGTTCCTGACGTCCCTCGAGGAGCGTTTCGAGCGCCTCGTCCCCGACCCCGGGAACCGGCGCGACGTCCTCGAGATTTTCGAGTGGAACGCCTTCGGGAGGACGGGAGAGAGCGTTTTCGCGGTTCCCGGGAAGTTCCACGGGATGACCGTCCCGGTGCCCTACGAAGAGGCGATCGCGGCGCTCCTCGCCCCCGGCTGAGCGCCGTCGAAAAGGCTTCCTCCCGCCGTCCCCGCCGCCTAAACTCGGCGGTCGCACGTGATCGAATCCCGCCGTCTCCAAAGTGCGCAGACCACGGAGGAATGATGGAGATCTCTTCGTCGAAGTCCCTTCCGGAGAACGCCTACCGCTCGCTCAAGCCGGGCGAGACCTACGCGCCGATCGTCCCCGCGGGCTCCCCGATGCAGGAGTTCACGCCGCGGTCCGTGACGCTCGGGATCCTGATGGCGGTCCTCTTCTCGGCCGCCGCGGCCTTCCTCGGCCTGAAGGTCGGCCAGGTCTTCGAGGCGGCCATCCCGATCTCGATCCTCGCGGTCGGCCTCGGTCTGGCGTTCAAGCGCCGCTCGACGATCCTCGAGAACGTCATCGTCCAGTCCGTGGGCGCGGCCTCGGGCCTCGTCGTCGCCGGGTCCATCTTCACGCTCCCGGCGCTCTTCATCCTCGGGCTCGACGTGAACCTCGTGAAGCTCTTCCTGGTGGCGGTCTTCGGGGGGACGCTCGGCCTCCTCTTCCTCGTTCCGCTGCGCCGGTACTTCGTCAAGGAAATGCACGGGGAGTTCCCGTTCCCCGAGGCGACCGCGACGACGGAAGTCCTCGTGGCCGGCGAGGCGGGCGGGAAGCAGGCGAAGGTCCTCGTGGCCGCGGCGGCCGTCGGCGGGGTCTTCGACTTCCTCATCATCCACCTCCAGGCGTTTTCCGAGGTCTTCACGACCCGCTCGGTCCCGGTCCTGAGGGACCTCGCCGAGAAAGGGAAGCTCGTCTTCAAGCTGGACGTCCTCGCCTCGGTCGCCGGGCTCGGCTACATCATCGGCCTGAAGTATTCCGCGATCATCTGCGCCGGCTCGTTCCTCTCCTGGTTCCTCCTCGTGCCGGTCGTGGCGCACTTCGGCCAGTACCTGACGGTCGCAATACCCCCGGTGTCCGACGGGACGCTCATCTCCACGATGAACGCGGAGGCCATCTTCCGGAACTACGTCCGGCACATCGGGATCGGCGGCATCGCGGCCGCCGGCATCATGGGGATCCTCCGGAGCTGGAGGATCATCGCGAAGGCCTTCTCCCTCGGCTTCAAGGAGCTCTTCGGCGGCAAGGACAAGGCCGCCGCGCTCGAGGCCTCGGAGCGGACCGACCGCGACATGCGGATGAGCTACGTCCTGGCCGGGCTCGCGGTCCTCGCCGTCTTTCTCTGGGTGTTCTTCCGCTACGGGGTGATCCCGGCGGGTCCGAGCGCCCTGCCGCAGTCCCTCATCGCCCTCGGGGTGGTCCTCGTGATCTCCTTCCTCTTCACGAGTGTCGCGGCGCGCGCCATCGCCGTCGTCGGGACGAACCCGATCTCGGGGATGACGCTCATGACGCTCATCCTGACCTCGATCTTCCTCGTGAAGGCCGGGCTCTCCGGCACGACGGGGATGCTCGCGGCGCTCCTCATCGGCGGCGTCGTCTGCACGGCGCTCTCGAT
>CALMDF010000033.1 GCA_937864895.1 uncultured Holophagales bacterium
GGCTGCCGGCCCTTCCCCCGGGGGGGCGCGGTGGCGGGGCGCCGCCCCGCCCCTCTCTCCGCTCCCGTTCGTCCGTGGCCGTCCCCGGGGGTGCGGCCGGACACGGCCCCGGACCCCCGACCGAGGGCACCGAAATGCAGTCCTTCCTGGAGAAGAGCACCCGCCTCCTCGAAAAGCCGATCGGCCTGAAGCCCCGGCTCCTCCTCGTCGCCGCGACGATCTGCCTGCTCGGGGCATACCTCTTCCCCCTCTGGAACCTGACGATGTTCGCGCCGCAGTACCCGGACGGGCTTCGCCTCGACATCTACAGCTACAAGTTCGAGGCGGGAAACGCCGGGCAGGACATCAAGGAGATCAACGTCCTGAACCACTACATCGGGATGAGGGACCTCGAGCCCGAGGACTTCACCGAGTTCAAGTGGATCCCGTTCGTGGTGGGGATCATGGGACTCCTCTTCCTCCGCGCCGCGGTGTTCGGGCACATGGCCCACGTCCTGGACGTCCTCGTGCTCTATACCTGGTTCGGGCTCTTCTCGCTCTGGTCCTTCGGCTACAAGATGTACCGCTACGGGCACGACCTCGACCCGAAGGCGGCCATGAACGTCGAGCCCTTCATGCCCCCGCTCTTCGGCGGCAAGCAGCTCGCGAACTTCGAGGTCTTCTCCTATCCCCAGGCGGGCTCCTACACCCTCGCTCTCGCGATGCTCTTCCTGGCCCTGGCTCTCTACTTCGGGTGGCGCGAGACGCGGAAGACCGTGGCCTGACGTGAGACTTCCGGCGGCTGCCGCGCTCCTCTTCGCGCTCGCGCTCCCCGCGCGCGCCGACGAGATGGCTCCCGTGGTCCCCGGGGCCCTCGAGGGACGCCCTGCGCCGCACGAAACCTCGCCGCTCCAGAAGCTCGTGGACGCCGCGCCGCCGGGAGGGACGGTAGACGTCCCGCCGGGAACGTACGAGGGCGACCTCGTCCTCGACCGCCCCGTCCGTCTCGTGGGCCGCGGGCACCCCCTCCTTCTCGGCTCCCGTTCCGGGAGCGTCGTCCGCGTGCGGGCGCCGAACGTGACGGTCGAAGGTTTCGACATCGACGGGCGGGAAGGCGGGGACCTCGGGAAGGACTCCGCCGGCGTCCACACGTCCGCACCGGGCACCGTCGTCCGCTCCTGCCGGATCCGGGGATCGCTCTTCGGCGTCTACGTCCGCGAGGCGAACGGCGTCGTCGTGGAGGGCTGCGAGATCCGGGGCATCCCCGGAAAGGCGCCCGGCGAAAAGGGCTCCGGCATCCACATCTGGAACACGGTCGGCTTCAGGTTCTCGAGGAACGTCATCGAGGACGTGCGGGACGGGTTCTACATCCAGTCCTCCAGCCACGGGCTCGTGGCGGGGAACCGCGCGGCGGACCTGCGCTACGGGATCCACTACATGTTCTCGGACGACAACGTCTTCGAAGACAACGTCTTCGAGAACGGGGCCGCTGGCAGCGCGCTCATGTACTCGAAGAGGATCACTTTCCGGAGGAACCAGTTCCTGAGGAACCGGGGCTTCGCCTCGGTGGGCCTTCTCTTCAAGACGTGCGACGAGGTCGTCGCCGAGGGGAACCTCCTCGCCGACAACGCGCGCGGCGTCTTCTTCGAGGACTCCTACCGGAACGTCTTTCGCGGCAACGTCGTCGCGTCGTCCGACACCGCGATCGTCCTCTTCGCGGGCTGCGGCCAGAACCGGATCACGGGCAACTCCTTCGTCGGGAACCTGACTCCCCTGACCCTCGTCGGCAGGCAGACGGACACCGTCTTCGACGGGAACTACTGGTCCGAGAACCGCGAGCCCGACCTCGACGGCGACGGCAGGTCGGACCGTCCGTACCGCCTCGGGAACGTCTTCGACCATTTCCGGGGGAACCTCCTCGCGGCGGACCTCTTCGCCCAGAGCTTCGCGGCGGGGGCGATCGGCGTCGCGGAGGAGACGTTCCCCGTGCTGCGGCAGCAGATGGCGATGGACAGCGCGCCGCTCGCCCGCCCGCCGCTCCTTCCCGACGTCCCGCGCGCGAAGCCGGTGGCGCAGGCGGCGCACGTCCCGGCCGTGGCGGCTTCCTCGATCACGCTCATCCTCGGCACGGCGCTCCTCGTCCTGGGCCGACGTCTCCCGGCGGCATGAGAAGGTGGAATCGATGATCCGTTTCGACGCCTTCGGGAAGACCTACGGCACGCAGGTGGCCGTCCGCGACGTCTCGCTCGAGGTCGGAGCCGGCGAGGTCGTGGCCCTCCTCGGCCCGAACGGGTCGGGCAAGACGACCTGCCTCAAGGCCGTCGCCGGCCTCATCCACGCCACCTCGGGAAAGGTCCTCGTCCAGGGACGTCCGGCCTCGGAGGCAGCCGCCCGCCGGGACCTCTCGTTCCTCCCCCAGAAGGTGGCCTTTCCCGACGCCCTGACGGGGCGCGAGGTCGTGGAGTTCTACCGGCGGTTGCGCGGCGTCCCCCCGCCGCGGACGGCCGAGGTCCTTCGATTTGCGAGCCTGAACGGCGCCGCCTCCCGGACCGTGTCGACGTACTCGGGCGGCATGGTCCAGCGCCTCGGCCTCGCGGTGGCCGCTCTCCCCGACACGCCCCTCCTCCTCCTCGACGAGCCGACCGCCGCCCTCGACCCCGAAGGCCTCTCGGCTTTCTACTCGCTCGTCGAGGGACGCCGCCGCGAGGGGAGGACGATCCTCTTCACGTCGCACCACCTCGGAGACGTGGAACGCCTCGCCGACCGCTTCGCGGTCCTCGTGGAGGGGCGTCTCGCCGCGCTCCTCTCCGCCGCGGAGCTCGCGCACCGGCTCGCCGACCGCGGCGTCCTCCGGCTCCGCCTCGACCGCGCCCCCGGGGAGGTCCTCGAGACTCTCCGCGCCGCCTGCCCCGGCGCCTCCGCGTCGGCGGAGGAGCTCGTCCTTCCCGGTCCCGCTTCCGCCCGCCCCGCCTACCTCGAGGCCGTCCGCGCGTCGGGCGCGACGGTCCTCGCGCTCTCGTCCGACGAGGGGCGCCTCGACGCCCTCTACACCGAGCTCGTGGGAGGTCCGCGATGAGATCCGCGCTCAGGCTCGCCGCCGTCCTGTCGGCCGCCCTCCTCACCGCCTGCGGAGACGGGGCCGGGGGCCCGGTTCCGGTCGACACGAAGAACGACGCCTGCGCCTGGTGCCGCATGTCGGTCTCCGACCTGCGTTTCGCCGCCCAGCTGACGGCTCCCGGCCACGAGCCGAAGCTCTTCGACGACGCCGGCTGCCTGCGCGACTGGCTGAAGGAGCCGCGGGAGGCCGCCGAGTGGACCGCGTGGCTCTCCGACCACCGCACGAAGGAGTGGGTCCGGGCGACGGACGCCGTCCTCGTCCGCGACCCGGCCGTCCAGACGCCGATGAGCTCCGGGCTGGTCGCCTGGGCGAACCCCGCCTCGCGCGACCAGGACCCTGCGGGAAAGGGCGGGACGCCCGTTCCGGCTTCCGCGGTGATCGGTCCGTTCGCCCCGGAGAAGAAGTGAGCCGGTCGCCGTTCGTCCTCTGCGCCCGGCAGGAGCTCCTCCTGGCGATCCGCTCCCGCTGGACGCAGATCTTCGCTGCCGTCTTCGCGGGGCTGGCCCTCGCCGTCTCGGTGGCGGGCTATGCGATCTCGGGAGGCCACGGAGTACAGGACTTCGCGCGGACGTCGGCCTCCCTCGTCCAGCTCGTCCTCCTTCTCGTTCCTCTCTCCTCGCTCCTCATCGGCGTCCTGTCCCTCGCGCCGGAACGAGGCGCGGCCGAGCTCCTTTTCTCCCAGCCCGTTTCGAGGACGTCCATCCTCCTCGGCCAGGCTACGGGCCTCTGGGCCGCTCTCACGGCGGCCCAGGCGATCGGCTTCGGCGCCGCCGGGACGGTCGTCTTCTCGCACCGCGGGAGCGACGGCCTCGGCGGATTCGCCCTCCTCTTCGCCGGCTCCTCGCTCCTGACGGCCGTCTTCCTCGGGATCGCCGCACTCCTGTCGGCCGGGGCGATCGGCCGGCGGCGGACGCGCGCCCTGGCGCTCGCCCTCGTCGTCTGGTTCGTCGCCGTCGTCCTCCTCGACGTCGCGGCCCTCGGCGTCGCCTCGGTCCTCCGGTCGGGAACCGCCTCGCGCGTCCTGATCGTCAGCGTCCTCGTGAACCCGGTCGGGGCCCTGCGCACCGGTGCGCTCCTCGCCCTCCAGGGGACGACGGCGTTCGGATCCGCCTCCCTCGCCTTCCTGCGCTTCACGAAGGGAACGACGGGCGCCTTCCTTCTGCTGTCGGGTTCGCTCGTCCTCTGGACGGTGATCCCGTTCGCGCTCGCCGCCAGACGCCTCTCGAGGACGGACGTCTGAAGCGACACCCGGATTCCGGGCCCTGGCCTCGGCAGGCGGGATGCCCGTTCCCCGCATCGCCGGGGTCGCCGTCACCCGAGCCGTCGCCCGCACGCGACTGGAAAGCACCCGTCACGCTGCACCGGGGCCCCGAGCCCGGTCCGAGGAGGAGCTCATGAGGAAGTCCGTCGTCTTCCTGGCGGTGGTCGTATTCGCCGCCGCAACCGCCGCGCCCGCCCGTGCGCAGAACAAGGACATCGTCGACACCGCCGTCGCTGCGGGGAGCTTCAAGGTTCTCGTGAAGCTCGTCCAGGACGCCGGCCTCGTCGCCGTCCTGAAGAGCCCGGGCCCGTTCACGGTTTTCGCGCCGACGGACGAGGCCTTCGGAAGGGTGCCGAAGGAGACTCTGGATGCCCTCTCGAAGGACAGGAAGGCGCTCGCGGCGGTTCTCCAGTACCACGTCCTCACGTCGGCCTGGACCGTCGACGACTTCAAGCTCGTGAAGTC
>CALMDF010000034.1 GCA_937864895.1 uncultured Holophagales bacterium
CTTGGAGATCGTCCCGATGTGGACGACGTGCCCGGGCGCCAGGGCCGCGAGCGGCGGCGGGAGCTCTCCCTCGACGAGGAGGTCGGCGTCGAAGGCGTCCTCCACGACGAGGACGCCCGCCGCGGTCGCCGCCGCGACGACCTCGCGGCGGCGGGCGGCGGTGGCGAGGAGGCCCGTGGGGTTCTGGAAGTCGGGGATCGTGTAGAGGAACTTCGGCCGCTCGGAGAGCGCGGCGCGCAGGGCCTCCGGCGCAGGCCCCTCCGCGTCGAGCGGGACGCCGAGGAGCCGCGCTCCGTGGGCGCGGAGGAGCGTGAGCGCCCCGGAGTAGCTCGGGCTCTCGACGGCGACGGCGTCGCCCGGGTCGACGAGGGCCCGCGTGATGAGGTCGAGCCCCTGCTGGGCGCCGTTCACGATGAGGAGCGAGTCGGCGTCCGCCGGGATGCCGCGCCGCTCGAGCCTCGCGGCGAGGGTCTCGCGGAGCGGCCGGTAGCCGAACGGGGAGCCGTAGGCGAGGAGGGCGCCGTCGCGCGCCACCTCCGCGAGGACCTTCGCGAAGGCCTCCGCCGGGAACTCCTTCTCCTCGGGGGCGAGGCGCGCGAGGTCGTGCGCGAGCTCGGGGGGCCCTTCCTGGGCGCCGGCCTCCGCGAGGATCCGGCCGAGGAGCGCGGAGGAGATCCGGTCCCACGAGGGCGCGGGGCCGACCATCGGTCCGGCGAGCGAGCGGCGGGCGACCCGCGTCCCGCCCCCCTTGTTCGTCTCGATCCAGCCCTCCCGCTTGAGGACCTGGAGCGCCTGGTGGACCGTCGCGCGGTTCACCTCGTGGGTCCGCGCGAGGGCCCGGGAGGCAGGAAGGCGCGAGCCTTCCTGGAGCCGGCCGCGCCGGATGTCCCGGATGATCCCGTCCGCGATCGTCCGGTAGAGCGGCACCCGGCCAGGGGCCCCTTCGGGGATCGGGTCGGGCCGGTCGGAGATCGTCACGGGGAGAGGATGGCACTTGGCCTAGACCAAGGGCAACCCCGCGCGGTGGAGAGGCCAACCATCCGGGCCGGGCGGCCCGGCCGCTCACTCCCCTCGTGCCGCCCGTTCGTCCCAGAGGCGCCGGAGCTCCTCGGAGAGCAGCTGGTCGAACTCGCGCGAGCCCTCGGCGACGCGACGGCCGCGGGCGAGGACCCGCTTCCTCGCCTCCGCGGCGAGGGCCTCGTTCTCCTTCTCCCACTCCTGGAGGGCCGCGGCGACCCGGTTCCTCACGAACTCGCCTTCCACGGAGAGCTCGACGCCCGGGGTCTTCTTCAGGCCGTCGAGGATCCGGTGGGCGAGGTCGTTCGCGCGCTCGCGGGAGATGCCCATCCGCCCTCCCCCTTCCTAATGGACCCGGCGCGGCCCCTCGCCCGAGTGGGCGCGGAGGGCGGCGGCCCCCTGGACCGTGAGGGGGTGGTCGAAGAGGCGGTCGAGGACGGCGTAGGGGATCGCGGCCGCGTCGGCGCCCATCGCCGCCGCGTCGAGGGCGTGGACGGGGCTCTGGACCGAGTCGACGACGATCTGCGTCTGGAGCCCGTAGTTGTCGTAGACGCGGACGACGGCGTCGATGACGTCCATGCCGATCTGCCCGGCCCCGTCGAGGGTCCCGACGGGGGTCGAGGCGTACGCCGCCCCGGCCCGCGCCGCGAGGAGCGCCTGGATCGGCGTGAAGACGAGGTGGACGTCGGCGGCGATCTGCTCGTCGTTCAGGAGCCTCACGACCCGGAGCCCTTCCCGCGTCATCGGGAGCCTCACGACGATCGCCTTGCCGAGCTTCACGAGCTCGCGCGCCTCCTTGTACATCCCCTTCGGCTCCCCGGCGGCGACCGCCGCGAAGACGGGTCCGTCGCAGACCTGCGAGAGCTCCGAGACCGCCTTGCGGTAGTCGCGTCCGGCGGCGAGGGCGGCGTCGGGGCGCAGGACGGCGCCGTCGAGGAGCCCCCACTCCTTCACGCGGCGCGCCTCTTCGGGGTCGACACTGTCGAGGAAGAACCTCATGAGATCACTCTACTCGCTTTCCGCCTCGTCCCCGGCCGGGGCGGGCGTTCCCGGGGCGTCGGGGTCCTCCGGCTCCTCCACCGGCTCGTCCCGCTCGCCGAGCGAGGGGAGCTTGGCCACCGCGACGACGGCGTCCCCCTCGTCGAGGTCGATCACCTTGACCCCCTGCGCGGCGCGGCCCGTCTCGCGGACCCCGGCCGCGGCGAAGCGGATCATCATCCCCATCCTCGTGATGAGGAGGAGCTGGTCCTCCTCGCCGACCGACTTGATCCCGACGACGGGCCCGTTCTTCTCGGTGACGCGGACGTTGATGACGCCCGACCCGCCGCGCGTCTGGTGGCGGTACTCGGAGACGTCGGTCCGCTTGCCGTAGCCGAGCTCGGTGACCGCGAGGAGCGTCGCGTCCTCGTCGACGAGGTCCATCTCGACGACCTCGTCTCCGTCGCGCAGCTCGATCCCCTTCACGCCGGTCGTGTCCCGGCCTATCGGCCGCACGTCGGTCTCGGTGAACTTGATCCCCATGCCGTTGCGGGTCCCGAGGAAGACCTGGCGGTTGCCGTCCGTGACCTGGACGGAGAGGAGCTCGTCGTCCTCTTCCAGGTTGATCGCGATGATCCCCGCCGCGCGGACGTTGCCGTACGCGGAGAGGACCGTCTTCTTCACGAGGCCCCTCTTCGTGGCGAAGAGGAGGAAGCGGTCCTCCGGGAAGCCGCGGGTCGTGGTCATGGCGGCGACCTTGTCCCCCGGCTCGACCTGGATCAGGTTCACGAGGGCCTTGCCCCTCGCCGCCGGCCCGGCCGACGGGACGTCCCAGACGCGGACGCAGTGGACCCGCCCGTGGTCGGTGAAGACGAGGAGGGAGTCGTGCGTCGAGGCGACGAAGAGGTGCTCGACGACGTCCTCCTCGGTCGCGGCGGCGCCCGTGCGCCCCTTGCCCCCCCGCTTCTGCTCGCGGTAGACGGAGAGCGGCGTGCTCTTGGCGTACCCGCCGCGCGTGACCGTGAGGACGACGACCTCGTCCTTGATGAGGTCCTCGTCGTTGAGGTCCCGCTCGAGGGTCGAGATCTCCGTCCGCCTCTCGCAGCCGAAGCGGGTCCGGATGTCGGCGAGCTCGGCCCGGATGATCGCCGCGACCCGCTCGGGGCGGGCGAGGATGTCCTTCAGGTCGGCGATGAGGGCGAGGACGTCCTTGTACTCGGCGACGATCTTGTCCCGCTCGAGACCGGTGAGGCGCTGGAGGCGCATCTCCAGGATCGCCTGCGCCTGGACCTCGTCGAGGCGGACGAGACCGCCCTCGCGCCGCGCGCGGGGCGACAGGTCGAGCGCTGGCAGGTCGAGGAAGCGCGTGAGCGCGTCGAGGTCGACCTCGATCTCCGTCGTGAGCCGGGCCCTCGCCTCGTCGGGGTCCTTCGACGCCCGGATGATCGCGATGACGCGGTCGAGGCTCGAGAGCGCGATCGCGAGCCCGAGGAGGATGTGGGCGCGCGCCTCGGCCTTCGCGAGGTCGAAGCGCGTCCGCCGGACGACGACCTGGCGACGGTGGTCGAGGAAGTGCCGGAGCATCTCCTTCAGCGGGAGGATGCGCGGCTGACCCTCGACGATCGCGAGGAAGATGATCCCGAACGAGCTCTGGAGCGGCGTGAGCTGGTAGAGGCGGTTCAGGAGGACGTTCGCGTTCTCGCCCTTCTTCAGGTCGATCGCGATCCGCATCCCTTCCCGGTCGCTCTCGTCGCGGATCGCCGAGATTCCCTCGAGCCGCTTCTCGTTGACGAGGTCGGCGATCTGCTCGATGAGGCGGGCCTTGTTGACCTGGAAGGGGAGCTCGGTGACGACGATCGACTCGCGGTCCGCCTTCGTCGAGGCCTCGATCTCCGCCCGCCCTCGGACCTGGATGATCCCGCGGCCGTTGCGGTAGGCCTCGACGACGCCGCGGCGCCCGAGGAGGATGCCGCCCGTCGGGAAGTCGGGGCCGGGCAGGACGCGGAGGAGCTCGTCGAGCCCTGCCTCGGGATTGTCGAGGAGGAGGATCGCCGCGTCGCACGCCTCGCGGAGGTTGTGCGGCGGGATCTTCGTCGCCATGCCGACCGCGATCCCCTCGGCGCCGTTGACGAGGAGGTTCGGGAACTTCGCCGGGAGGACGGTCGGCTCCTGGAGAGAGCCGTCGTAGTTCAGCGTCCAGTCGACGGTGTCCTTGTCGATGTCGTCCCCGACGAGCTCCTCGGCGAGGGCGGTCAGCCGGATCTCCGTGTAGCGCATCGCCGCGGCGCTGTCCCCGTCGACGGAGCCGAAGTTCCCCTGCCCGTCGACGAGCGGCTCGCTCATGGAGAAGTCCTGCGCCATCCGCACGGCGGTGTCGTAGATCGACGCGTCGCCGTGCGGGTGGTACTTGCCCATGACGTCGCCGACGATGCGGGCGGACTTCTTGTAGGCGCGGTTGTGCCGGTTGCCCTGCTCCCACATGCCGTAGAGGACCCGGCGGTGGACCGGCTTCAGGCCGTCGCGGACGTCGGGGAGGGCCCGGCCCACGATGACCGACATCGCGTAGTCGAGGTAGCTGCGGCGGATCTCCTCCTCGATCGAGACGGGAAACCGCTGCTCGGCGGGGACGGGGGGCGTCGAGGCGTCGTCGGTCATCTCAGATGTCCAGGTTCGTCGCCGCGAGCGCGTTGGCCTCGATGAAGTTCCGTCGCGGCTCGACGGCGTCCCCCATCAGGATGGTGAAGAGCTCGTCGGCCTCGACGGCGTCCTCGACGCGGACCTGGAGGAGCCTCCGCGACACGGGGTTCATCGTCGTCTCCCAGAGGGTCTCGGGGTTCATCTCGCCGAGGCCCTTGTAGCGGCTCGCCGTGAGCCCCTTCTTGGCGCTGTCCAGGATCGCCGCGGCCGCCTCGGCGAGGGTTGCGACGCGGTTCTCGTCGTCCTTCCGCCGCAGGACGTAGGGCCCGTCGAGGAAGCCGTCGAGGAGGGCGGCGAGCTCCCCGGCCCGGCGGACGTCGAATCCCCCGAGGAAGGTGGCGTCGACGACGGCCTTGCGCGTGACGCCGTTCGTCTCGCGCGAGACGTGGAGGGCGAAGCCCCCGTGCTCCTCCTCGGGGACGATTTCGGTCTTCAGGTCCCCGGGAAGCCCCGCCGCGATCGCCTCGAGGGCCGCGCGGTCACGGGCCGCCTCGGGCCCGGCTCCCGCCTTCACGAGGGCGCGGAGGAGCTCCTCGGGGAGGCCCCGGAGGGAGAGGCGCTTCACGAGGGAGAGCCACTCCTGGGCGTCCGAGAAGAGTCGGACGAGGCCCGCGCCGGAGACGGCATTGCCGGTCGGCTCGGTGACGAGGGCGCGGTCGTCGCCGATGCGCGCGAGGAGGAAGCGGGCGTACTCCTTGTCGTCCTTCAGGAACGACTCGCGCTTGCCGTCGACGACCTTGTAGAGCGGCGGCTGCGCGATGTAGAGGTAGCCCCGCTCGATGGCGGCGCGCATCTGCCGGAAGAAGAAGGTCAGGAGGAGCGTCCGGATGTGCGAGCCGTCGACGTCGGCGTCCGTCATCAGGACGATCTTGTGGTAGCGGATCTTCTCGACGTCGAACTCCTCGCCGATCCCCGCCCCGAGGGCGAGGATGAGCGTGCGGATCTCGGCGAAGGCGAGCATCTTGTCGAAGCGCGCCTTCTCGACGTTCAGGATCTTCCCCTTGAGCGGCAGGATCGCCTGGGTCTTGCGGTCTCGCCCCTGCTTGGCCGAGCCGCCGGCCGAGTCGCCCTCGACGATGAAGATCTCCGAGAGGGCCGGGTCGGCCTCCTGGCAATCGGCGAGCTTGCCCGGGAGGCCGGCCCCGTCGAGGGCGCCCTTGCGCCGCACGAGCTCGCGGGCGCGGCGGGCGGCCTCTCGCGCGCGCGCCGCCTCGATGATCTTGTCGACGATCCGCCGGGCGACCTTCGGGTTCTCCTCGAAGAAGGTCGAGAGCCTCTCGTAGGTGACCGTCTGCACCCAGGTCTTGGCTTCCTGCGAGACGAGCTTCTCCTTCGTCTGCGAGGAGAACTTCGGGTCGCGGATCTTCAGGGAGACGACGGCCGTCAGGCCCTCACGGCAGTCGTCGCCGGAGAGGGTCGTCTCCTTGAGGTTCTTCGTGAGGTTGTTGGCCTCGGCGTACTTCTGGATCGCGCGCGTGAGCGCGGTCTTCAGCCCCTCGAGGTGCGTGCCGCCGTCCTTGTTCGAGATCGTGTTCGTGAAGCAGAAGATCTGCTCCTGGTAGCCGTCGTTCCACTGGAGGGCCACGTCGAGCCGCTCTCCCTTGGCGTCGGCCTTCGGGTCCCCCGTCGCGTCCTTCACGTCGGTGAAGAAGATGACGTTCTCGTGCAGCTTCTCGCGGTTCTTGTTCAGGTGGTCGACGAAGGAGGAGATCCCTCCCTCGTAGCGGAAGACGTGCTTGCGCTCGCCCTTCTCGTCGCGCTCGTCGGTGACCTCGATCGTGACGCCGGGGTTCAGGAAGGCGAGCTCGCGGAGGCGCTGGGAGAGGGCGTCGAAGCTGTAGGAGCGGACCGAGAAGATCTCGGGATCCGCCTGGAAGGTGAGCTTCGTCCCGGTCTTGTTCGTCCGGCCGACCTCCCGTATCGGCTGCAGGGGCTTGCCCTTCGCGTAGGGCTGCTGCCAGACCCGGCCGTCGCGGCGGACCTCGACCTCGAGCGAGGAGGAGAGGGCGTTCACGACGGAGAGGCCGACGCCGTGGAGGCCGCCGGAGACCTTGTACGCGTTGTCGTCGAACTTGCCGCCGGAGTGGAGGTCCGTGAGGATGATCTCGAGCGTCTCGCGCTGGTGCTCCGCGTGGAGGCCGACGGGGATTCCGCGCCCGTTGTCCTCGACGGTGACGGTCTCGTCGGGGTGGACGGTCACGGTCACCCGGTCGCAGTAGCCCGCCTGGGCCTCGTCGATGGCGTTGTCGACGAGCTCGGTGACCATGTGGTGGAGCCCGGTGATGTCGTCGGTGTTCCCGATGTACATCCCGGGCCGCTTGCGCACCGCCTCGAGCCCCTTGAGGAGCTTGATCGACTCTGTGCCGTAGCTCGTGTCGCGCTCCTCGGCGGGAGGGGCGTCCTGGTCAGGAAGCGAGGACATCTTCGGACCTTTCCTGCGGCCACGCGGCCGCGGCGGGGAGGAACGGGGCACGGCCCTCGAGGCGGCCGGCGGGGGAGAGTCTCCCTTCGACGACCTCCCAGACGGCTCCGGGAGGGAGGGGGAGCGCGCGCGCGACCGTGGCGCGTGCCGAGGTGAGGAAGACCTGGCCGTCGGCGGGGAGCGTCTCGGCGAACCGCTCGAGGACGGCCGGGTCCCACTCGGAGTCGAAATCGTCGAAGGCGAAGACCGGGAGGGCTCCCCCCGCCTCGGCGAGGAGGGCCCGCTCGGCGAGGGACCACGCCAGGACGAGCGTGCGGGCCTCCCCCGAGGAGGCGCGGGCGGCGAGCGGCGTGTCGCCCGACAGGAGGCGCACGTCGTCGCGGTGGGGCCCGAAGAGGGCGCGGCCCGCGCGTCGCTCGAGCTCCTGCCGGGAGCGAAGCCCGTGCCGGAGGGCCTCGGCGAGGCCGGCGGGGGTCTCGTCGTCCGGGAGGTCGGAGACGAGACGGAGGGAGAGGGCGGGCCATCGGGCCCCCAGGAGGAGCGCCGTCTCGGCGAGCCGGCGGCCGAGGGGCCCGACGTGCCGGCGGCGGGCCGCCGCGATCGCGGCCCCGGAAAGAGCGAGGATCTCCTCGAAGGAGGAGAGGGCGTCGCGGTCGGCGGGCCCGGGGGAGGAGAGGAGCGCGACGCGCGCGGCGCGAGCCTTCTCGTAACGTCGGAACTCGGAGGCGAGGCCCGGCTCGAAAGCGAGGCCGACCCGGTCGAGGGCGCGGCGGCGGTCGGCCGGCGGCCCGCCGAGGCGCCCGAGATCCGCGTTCGTCAGGAAGACGAGGGGAAGCCTCCGGCTCGCCTCGAGCCGAGAGACCTTCTTCCCGTTCCACGCGTGCTCGCGACGGGCCTTCGAGAGGACCGCCCCGAGGGCGCCGTCCGCGGGGCCCGAGAGGCGCACGGAGACCGACGCCTCCGGCGCTCCCGCGCGGACGACGTCGGAAAGGTCCGCGGTCCGGAAGGACGCGCGGCCCGAAACGAGAGCCAGACTCTCGAGCACGTTGGTCTTCCCCTGTCCGTTGGCGCCCACGAGGAGGTTCAGGCGCGGGTGGAAGCCGTGGCGGGACGGGGCGAGGTTACGAAAGGCCTCGACCGAGAGGGTTCCGATCTCCACGTGTCGA
>CALMDF010000035.1 GCA_937864895.1 uncultured Holophagales bacterium
AGATGGCGATTCCCTTCACGACGCTGCGCTTCGACCCGAACGCCTCGTCCTGGGGCTTCAACGTCCTCAGGTACGTCAGGCGGCGCGCCGAGCAGGCGTTCTGGGCCCCGATCCTCCTCGAGGCGGACGTCAAGAGGGTGGCGCAGTACGGACGGCTCTCCGGAATCCGCGAGGTCCAGAAGGTGTGGAACCTCAACGTCAAGCCGTTCGTCACCGGCGCGATGAAGTCGACGCTCGCCCCGTCGGGCGAGTACGTGGACGACGACTCGATCGAATTCGGCGGCGACCTCAAGTGGGGGATCGCCCGGGCCCTCAGCCTCGACCTGACCGTCAACACCGACTTTGCCGAGACCGAGGTCGACGACCTCCAGACGAACCTCACCCGCTTCTCGCTCTTCCAGGCCGAGAAGCGGGAGTTCTTCCTCGAGAACGCGGGGATCTTCGAGTTCGGACCGGGCTCCGTCGGGAACGGGATGCTCTCGGTCATGAGCGTCGGGGCTCTCTCCTTCGGGGCGAGCGGATCGAGCGGAACGGCTCCCCTCATGAAGGTCTTCCACTCGCGGCGGATCGGCATCGGGCCGTCGGGCGAAGAGGTCCCGATCGACTGGGGCGCCCGGGTGACGGGGCGGATCGGCGACTGGCACACCGGCCTCCTCGACGCCCAGACCGACGACGCCGTCCCCCTCTCGGGCGTCGGCGAGATCCCCGGGACGAACTTCGGCGCCGTGCGGGTCACGAGGAACTTCGGCGAGCGCTCCTCGGTCGGGATGATCTTCACGAATCGCGCGGAAGACGCGAACACCAACCGTGCGTACGGTCTCGATCTCCACCTGCGGCCCACGAGGAACTTCGCCGTCGACGCCTACGGGTCGGGGACCGAGAACACCCGGACGGGCGGGACGAACGACTGGTCCGCCGGCGTCCTGACGACCTGGAACGACAAGGTCTGGCACGCCCAGGCCGGGTGGGTGAGGATCGGCGAGGACTTCGACCCGGAGATGGGGTTCCTCCTCCGGAAAGGGGTGAACCGTTACAACGGACGCGTCACCGCCGAGCCGTGGCTCCGCAGGTACGGGATCCTGAACCTCCACTTCGAGCTCGACGCCCAGCTCTACGCCGGGCTGGACGGGGAGACCCAGACGGAGGAGTACAGGCTCGACCTCCTCGGGGTCCGGACGAAGAGCGCGGCCGAGGCGAAGGCCTTCGTCACCCAGACCTTCGACTCCCTCGAAAAACCCTTCGCGATCGCGCCGGGCGTCGTGATCCCGGTCGGCGACTACCGGTTCAACGCCGCGGGCCTCTCTTTCCTGACGCACTCGAGCCGGCCGGTCTCCGTCGAGGGCCAGGTCCTCGCGGGAGAGTTCTACGACGGCAGCCGGCAGAGCGGGAACGTTCTCCTTCGGCTCCGCCCGAACCGGCACCTCCGTTCGGAGACGACGTTCGAGATCAGCAACGTGACGCTCGGGACGGGAGAGTTCACCGCGAAGATCTTCCGGGAGCGGCTCGCGTACGCGCTCAACCCGAAGGTCATCGCGAACCTCTTCCTCCAGTACAACGACCTCTCCCAGATCGCCTCGGTCAACCTCCGCTTCAACTGGATGTACCGGCCTGGCTCCGACATCTTCCTCGTCTACAACGAGACCTGGAACGCCCCGGCTCTCGGCGACCTGACGAGGAAAGACCGGCAGGTCATGGTCAAGCTGACCTACCTCTTCCAGAAGTAGGTCGGCACGTCCCGCGGGGGAGGCGGCCCGGGGCCGAGGCGCGTCAGGTCCATCACGCCGCCCGGCCCCCGCAGGCCGTACTCGTGAACGACCCTCTCGGCGGGCGAGCGCTTCTCGTCGAGCCGGACCTCGAGAGCCGAGAAGGCGGCGTCCACGCCGGCCTCTCCCCGCAGGACGAGCCCGCGGCGCGCGATCCCGATCAGCTCGCGAAGGAGGGCCGGGACGGGCCGCCCCTCGACCGAGGAAGAGAGGGGGAGCGTCGTCGACGCCTCGAGCATCTCCACCCAGAACGGGTAGGGCTCCCGCATCGTGAACGCCACCGTCTCGTCCAGGTTCGCGAGGAGCCCCGCGACGAGCGCGACCGAGACGAGCTCCTCGCCGGGGGGCTGCGCCGAGTTGCAGCGGTTCTCGATGACGACCTTCACGAGGTCGCCCGCCAGAAGCGTCTCGATCTCGTTCCCGTCCCAGGCCTTCAGGAATGCGTCGATTCCCGGGCCGCCGTTCCGCCACTTCCAGCGGATGCGGGCGGCGCCGAGGTAGGTCCAGTCGCTCTGGGCGACGTGCTCCGGCTCCGGGACGACCCGCGTCTCGCTCCCGGCGACCGTCCGCGCCTTCCAGCCTCCTCGCGGCGCCTCGCGGAGGAACTGCAGCAGGGTCGGGTGCTCCGGGATGTAGACGAGCCCCTCGCTCTTCGTCCCGATGAGGAACATCGGCCCCGCTTCCCAGAGGACGGAGAGGTAGTCGCGCCAGCCGAGGATCTCCCGTGCGGGGATCCCGACCCGCGCCCCGTCGCCCGCGAACGCCCCGCTCCCGGGGACGTGGTCCCGCCAGGCGATCGGGCGGACGGAGAGGCGCCCGCCGTACTCTCCCGAGAGGTCCGGGTCGTTGCGGAGGAGGAAGTTCATCAGGCCCGCGAGGCGGTGGAGCGCGCGAACGGCCCGGGGAGCGTCGGCGAACGGGACGTCGACGACCTCCTGGACGGCGGCCTTGTCCACGATCGTCCAGTGCTTCCACCCCCGCTCGCGGATCGCGTACTCGTAGCTCTGCCGGCGCGTGCGGTAGCGGTAGTAGTCGTCCGGAAGCGGGCGGAGCGTCGGGTGGACGCCGCACCCCAGGGGCTCGAACCCGAGCGCGAAGAGCGGCTCGAAGGCCTCCGTCTCGAGCGCCCGGAGCTGGGCGGCGAGGCCCGCGAGGGAGGTCGAAGGGGCGGGCGCGACCTCGAGGAGCGGCCCCGTGTCGGTCGTCAGCATCTGCTGGGAGGCGATGCAGGGCCCGGCCGCGGGGTGCTCTCGCACGACGGCGAAGTCCTTCGCCTTCCACCCGTCCCGGACCAGGGACCGCCAGAGCTCGAGGAACACCTCGGGCGGCGCGGGCCTGCCGTCGTGGATGGAGACGACCGGCATCTCCACCTCGACGCTGACGAGGGCCCCGGGCCCCGCGGCCGGCTCAGAGAGCGGCGATTCTGCGGCAGAGGGGCTCAACGAGCTCTCTTTCGACGATCCTCACCCGGCAGAAGGTGTCGTCCCACCGCGGGTGCGTCCTCGCGAAGCTGGAGCCGGGGAGGACCCGGACGTCCTGCCGGGCCAGCGCCTCGACGAGGTCCCTCGAGGGGGCTTCGACGGACATGATCGCCACGTTCGGGTGAGTCGGGAGGACGTTCAGGCCGGCCGCCGCGAAGGCCCGCGCGATGGTCTCCTTCGCGAGGGTCGCCTCCTGCCGGATCTCGTCGAGCAGGCCCGGCTCGTCGAGCACGGCCCGTGCGAGCGTGGCGCCGACGATGCCCGGCTCGAACGGGATGTCGACCTGCCGGTAGTACCTCGCGAGCGGCTCGGACATGAACATGTAGCCGACCCTCTCGCCCGCGAGGCCGAGCGCCTTGGAGAAGGAGCGGACGACGATGACGTTCGGGCGACGGCCGACGAGGTGGATCGCCGACTCCGAGTCGGGGAGGTAGTCGCCCCACGCCTCGTCGACGAGGAGCACCGCCCCCCTCTTCTCGCAAGAGCCCGCCAGCCTCGAGAGGTCCTCCGGGTCGAAGGCGAGCCCGAGCGGGTTGTTCGGGTTGTCGACGTAGAGGATCGAGACGGGGTGGCCCGTGAGCGCGTTCTCCAGCGCCGCGACGGGAAGCCGGTACCCGGCCTCGTCGAGGGGGACCGAACGGTACACGCCGCCGGCCTCCTGGAACTCCGACGGGACCTCGTTGAACTGGGGCCCGACGCCCAGCATCTCGTCGGCCCGGAGGAGCTTGTGGATGACCCGCTCGATGAGGTTGAAGCTCCCGTGCCCGAGGAAGAGCTGCCCGGGCCCGGCGCCGGCGGCGCCGAAACGCGCGAGGAGCGCCGGCTTGAGGAGCGTCTCGTGCGCGACCTCCGGGTAGCGCGCGACGATCGCCGGGTCGAGCTTCGCGAGGGCCGCCTCGACGACCCGGGAAGCGCCGAACCGCACGAAGCCCGAGGCGCAGTCGATGACGTCCGCGCCCGCAGGTCCCCCGCCGTGCGTCACGTACGAATCGCGCCGGTAGTAGTGCAGCGAGGGTCGGACGTTCAGTCTCAAGCCGTACTCATCTCGTTTGCACGCCATCCGGGCCTGGACGGCGTGTCCCTCTCACCCCCGGTCCGCCTCCCTCCACGGGCGGCCCCGCTGGACGGGATCCCGCGGAGCCGCCGGCAGTCTAGCAGTCCGCACGTCCTCGATTCGTGCTTCTCCGAAATCCTCCGCGGGCCCGTCACGGCGACCCCGGGGACGGGACGTCGCGCAGGCGCGAGACGAGGACGCGGATGATCCCCCTGGCGATTTCCTGCCGGTCCAGCATGAGCTCGAAGAGGGAGTCCTGGTCGAGCGTCAGGAGGAGCGAGTCGACCTCGGCGGTGACCGACGCCGTCCGGGGCTCCGAGGAGAGCGCGGCGAGCTCTCCGACGACGGCTCGCTCCCCCACCACGGCGACGAGCCGGTCCGCGACGTGGATCCGGAGCCGTCCGGCCGCGACGACGAACGTCGTCGTCCCGGGGTCGCCCTTGCGGAAGAGGACCTCGTTCCCCCGGAGCCTCACCTCCCTCGTCCGGGCGGCCACCTCGGAGAGGACCTCGTCCGGGACCTCCGAGAAGATCTCCGCGGTCTTCAGGATGAGCACCCTGTCGAGCGGCGAGAGGACGTCGCCCACGCCGCCTCGCGCCGTCGCTCCGGCCGGGGGCCCCGGCGCCGGGGGCTTCGCCTCGGGCGGCCTGGCGCGGGCGGGCGCAGCCGCCCGCGCGCGCTGGCAGAGGACGTCGACGATACCCCTCACGACCTCGACCCGCATCGACATGAAATCGTGGAGGTCCGCGTCCGAGAGGCGGAGGAGCCGCGACGGCTCCAGCGCCGTCGCGCGCTCCGCCGAGGGCTCGGACTCGAGGGCGGACAGCTCGCCGAAGGTCTGGCCCGCGAGGAGGAGGGCCGGGGCCTCTCCCGGCGCCTCGAAACGGAGCGAGCCCTCGGCGACGACGTACATCCCTCTCCCGCCCTCCGGGACGCCCTCCCCTTCCCCGACCTCGACCTCCTCGAGGCGGGGCGCCAGCTCCGCGAGGAGCTCGTCGTCGATCGCCCGGAAGAGGCCCGCGCCGCGGAGGACCCGCACGCGGTCGACGACCGGCAGGCGCCGTCCGTTCCCGGAGGCGCCTGTCCAGCGGGCCCGCGCGGTCTCGCGGACGAGCACGTCCCCGTCGTCGAGGAGGGGGGCCCGCTCGGTGTCGTCGAGTCCCCCGGGCCCGGACCGGAGCGCGTCGACGGCGCAGGCGCGGACCCAGGCGCCCGAGCGCGGTCTCGTCCCGAACAGGATCTTCCGCACCTGCTCCGCCGCGGGGGCGGGGGCCTCCCGGCTCACCTCGGCCAGCACCGGGAGCGCGAGCCTCGCGCGCGCGCGGTCCACCCGGGCCTCGAAGAGCTCGAGGGAGAGGTCGCGCAGCGCCGGGGAGACGCTGAAGTTCGACCAGATCCCGAGGAGCGCCTCGGGGTCGAGGACGAAGGAGAGGAGGAGGAAGATCCTCTTCTGCGTCCGGCCGAGCTCCTGGCCGAGCGCCGCGACGAGGAGCTCGGCTCCCGGCCCGTTCCCGAGGTCGCGCCGCGCGGCGACGAGGAAGCTCCCGCGCCTCACCTCCTCGCGGAAGCACTTCTCCACGAGGCTCCGGTCCGGGCCCGCGGCGCGGAAGCCGCAGAGGTGGAGCGACCAGAGCACGTCCGAGAGGACCTGCCGGTCGGCGAACGCGAGCTCGCCCACGAGGAACCGTGTGGCGGCCGGGTCCCGCGAGCGGCCGAGGACCTGGAGGAGGATCCGGCGCAGGCCCCGCGAGCTGCCGGCGGCCTGGTAGGCCTCGACGAGGGGCGCAGAGGACGCCTCGGGAAACGCGAGGAGCGCCCGGACCGCCTCCGCACGCGCCCGGGGGACCTCCAGGCTGGGAACGGCGAGGCCCAGGAACCGGGGGTCCCCGAGGCTCCCCGCCGACCGCAGGGCGGCCCGTCTCACGGCGAGATCGGCGTCCGCGAGGAGGGCCGGGAGGCGCCCGGTCGCGGCCTCGCCCCCGATCTCCCCGAGCGCGAGGGCTGCCGCCGCGCGCTCCTCCGCGTCCTCCGAGCGGGCCAGCCGGTCCAGCTCCCGCGAGGCGGGGTGGTCTTCCGCCGCCCCGGCATACTTGACGAGGGCGACGAGCGCGCCGCGCCGCGCGTCGCCGCTCGAGGTCTCGAACGCCGGCTCGAGGAGAGGCCGCGCGGCCGAACGGCCCGCCGCTCCGAGCGCCCTGAGGAGCGCCCCGCGGCACTCCCCTTCCTCGGTGTCGGCCCGCGCCGCGAGAAGCGGGACCCACCCGGGCCCGGCGACCCTCTCGACCGCCTCCCAGACGCCGCAGCGCACCCCGGCGTCGGCGTGGTCCGCGAGCCTCCGGAGGAGCTCGGGGAACCGCGGGTGCTCGGCCTCCTCGAGGAGACGGAGGCAGTGGAGGACCTCGGCGCGGCGGGGGCTCTCGAGGCCGCGCTCGAGGATCCGGAGGCTCGTCTGGTCGGTCACCGTGAGGTCCCCCCCGGTGACGCCCCGGCGCCTGAGAGCGGTCGTCAGGGCCCCCGGGAAGGCGCGGCCGACGGCGACGCCGACGCCGAGCCAGACGAGGAGGACCGGCAGGAACGCCGCGGTCAGGCCCACCGCCGTGAGGGAGAGCCCCTTCGTCAGGAAGAGGAGGTACGCACCCGTGACTCCCCCGACGATCGGCCCGGCGATCGTCTCGGCCGCCGTCTGGACGCGGCCCCGCCGCTCCCGCGAGAGCGGCTGGTAGAGCGAGTAGTAGGCCGGCTGCCCGAGCGCCCCGAGGAGGAGCCTCTCGAGGAGCCTCGTGGCGACGACGGCCCAGAAGAGCTCGGGAGACGGGATTCCCCCTCGTCCCACGTGCAGGACGACGAGCGCCGACGCGAGAAGGGCCGCCGGCGTGGCGACGAGGCCGCCGACGAGACCGAAGCGGAGGAGAAACCGGCTCGAGAGGAGCGTCCGGAAGACGAGGCTCAGGAGGGCGGCGACCGCCGTGAACCGGCCGAGGAAGATCGCCACCCCGGCCGCCGTGGGAAACGTCTCCCTGACCTGGAAGTAGAAGATGCCGTTCACGAAGAAGCCCGCCGAGAGGACCAGCGCGTAGGTCAGGAAGATGAGGAGCAGGAACCGGTCGCCGAGAAAGCCGACGAGCTCCTGTCCGCCCGGTGCCGCCACGCTCCTCCGGTCGGGCCCGTGAGCGAGGCGGCTGCGGGAAGTCCGGGCCGTCACGGCGAGCCCGGCGAACGTCAGGAGGAAGCCGGCGACCGAGACCCAGAGGAGCCCGACGGTCCCGACGAGCCTCGCCAGGAACGGGAGCGCCGCGCCTCCCGCGATGGCCCCGACGATCTCGCCGGCGCCGATGAGGCCGAAGAGGCGCTTGCCCTGCCTCACCGTGAACATCCGGTTCGCCGTCGACCAGAGGACGATGTTCGCGAGGTGGAGCTCGGCCCCGCACCAGACGAAGAGCGCGAACGCGGGCCAGGCCGAGGTCGTCGAGCGAAGGAGCACGAGGAAGCCCGCCGGGACGGCCGCGAGCACGAGGAGGGTCCCGAGCTGCATCCTCAGGAACGAGACCCGGCGCCCGATGGCGAGGTGGAGAAGGCCCGCCGCCGGGAGGACGACCGAGGCGGCGATGTAGACGTACGGGATGTTGTCGGCCGAGTAGCGCTCGAGGAAGAGCGCCGCCCCGACGGCGAGCGTGAAGAGGCGCGGAAGGCCGAGGAAGACCGCCTGCAGGAAGCTGAGGCCGACGGCCCGCCCCTCTCCCTCTTCGATCCGGAAGACTCTCCCCAGCAGGCTCTTCATCGGCCTCCGTGAAGGCGGCGAGGGGGGAGGGGCCGGGTCACGGGCGGCGGCTCGCGCACGACGGGGGAAGCGGCTTCAGGCGGAGATCGTCTCGCGCGCCAGGAAGCGACCGGCGTCGAGGAGGCCCGGGATGAGCCCCGGGTTCTCCGCGGCGACCTCGAAGAGCCGGGTCGGCTCGAGGCGAACGAGACGGCACGGCCCCTCGGCCGCGACCGGGCGGGACTGCGGGAGCATCCCG
>CALMDF010000036.1 GCA_937864895.1 uncultured Holophagales bacterium
CCGTCCAGGAACGCCCGGAACCCCGGCCAGCCCTCGGCGGAGCTCCCGGCGACGACGCCGGCGGCGACGAAACCCCGGTCGAGCGCGGCGCGGACCGCCCGGCGCGAGAGGCCGGTCGGGTCGTCCGGCGGGGGCGCGGGGGGGAACCGCGGTCCCGTCCTGCGCGAGCGGAATCCGGCCATCGACGGCGAGTCTAGCAACGGTGCGGCTATCATCCCCGCCGGTCCCCGGCCGAGGAGAGTCCATGCCCGACAGCACCGCGTCGCGTATCTACCCGATCGCCGTCTTCTCGCTGGCGGTGCTCGGCGTCGGCTCGCTCACGGTGAAGGTTCTCGCCCCGTTCGGCCCGGCCATCGCCTGGGCGGTCGTCCTCGCGGTCGGCTTCGCGGGGCCGTGGCGGGTCCTGGAGAGGAGGATGCCCCGGCACAGGAGCCTCGCGGCCGTGCTCCTGACCCTCGCGGTCGGCCTCCTCGTCGTACTCCCCGCGGGATTCCTCGCGGGCGTTCTCGTGAACGAGGCGATCGGAGTCTTCGGCCGCACTTCGGCCTCGCTCGCGGCCCGGAACGTCTCGGGCCTCGAGGACCTCCTGCAGATTCCCGCCGTTCGGGAAGCGTTCGCCTGGATGGAGGCGAAATCCGGCGTCACCACGGCCGAACTCCTCGCGCGGGCCGGAGAGGTCGCCGCGGGCATCTCCGGCCTCCTCGCCCGGTTGTCGGGCGGCGTCGTCAGGAGCCTTTTCGACGCGGTCGTGACCTTTCTCGTGACCCTCTTCGTCCTCTTCTTCCTGCTCCGCGATGGCAGGGAGATGGTGCGGGCGCTCCTGGATCTCGTCCCGCTCGACGAGGGGCGCCGCGTCGCGGTTCTCGGGTCCCTGCGGGGAATGCTCCAGTCGATCTTCCGGGGGTCGCTCCTCTGCGCGCTCATCCAGGGCGCGACGGGGAGCGTCGGGTGGGCGATCGCCGGGCTGCCGTCGCCGGTTCTCGCGGGGGCGGCCATGTCCGTCCTCTCGCTCCTCCCGGTCGGAGGGACGGCCCTCGTCTGGGGCCCGGGCGCGATCGCCTGCTGGCTTCAGGGGCGCCACGGCATGGCGGTCTTCCTGGCCGTCTGGGGCCTCATCGTCGTCTCGACGCTCGCGGACAACGTCCTCAAGCCGATCCTCATCGGCGGAAAGACCGAGCTCTCGACGCTCGTCGTCTTCCTCGGCGTCTTCGGGGGCCTCGGGGCGTTCGGCCTCCTGGGCCTCTTCATCGGGCCGATGGTCCTCGCCTTCGGCCTGACGCTCCTGCGGATCCTGCGCGAGACGACGCGACGGGGCGCGCCGCCCGAGGGAGGGGTCGCGTTCCCCTGAGCTCAGGGGACCCAGTCGGCCACGAAGACGTTCGTCTCGTTGGGCTTCGCGTTGTGGCGGTTCGAGCAGAAGGCGATCCGCCGCCCGTCGGGAGAGAACATCGGGAAGCCGTCGAAGGTCGGGTTGTAGGTGATTCGCTCGAGGTCGGTCCCGTCGACGTTCACCGCCCAGATGTCGAAGTCGCGACCCGCCGGGTCGGCGAGGTTCGAGACGAAAAGGAGCCTCTCGTGGCTCCCGCGGAAGAAGAAGGGGGCGAAGCTGGCGACCCCGTGGCTCGTCACCTGGCGGTCGTCCGACCCGTCGGCGCGCATGACCCTGATCTCGAGCCGGCTCGGCCTCACGAGGTGACGGTTGAGGAGCCCCTTGAAGTCCTCGACGGCCTGAGGCGTCTCGGGACGGGAGGCCCGGTAGACGATCCACTTCCCGTCGTCGCTGAAGAACGCTCCGCCGTCGTAGCCGGGGGTCGTCGTGAGGCGCTTCACGTTTCCGCCGTCGGCGTCCATCGCGTAGAGGTCGAGGTCCCCGTCGCGTACCGACGTGAAGACGATCCGCCTGCCGTCCGTCGAGATGGTCGCCTCGGCGTCGTAGCCGGGGGTCGTCGTGAGGCGCCTCAGGTCGGAGCCGTCCGGCCGGGCGCTGAAGAGGTCGAAATCGGGATAGAGGGCCCAGACGTAGCCCTGCGACATGTCGGGCGCCGGGGGGCACTCTCGCCCCCCCAGGTGCGTGGAGGCGTAGAGGATCCTCTCCCCGTCGGGGAAGAAGTAGGCGCACGTCGTCCGGCCCTTACCCGTCGAAACGAGCCGCGGCTCCCCCGGGGACTCGACGTCGACGACGAAGATCTGGTCGCAGCGGTGGGGGGGCCGCGTCGACTGGAAGATGAGCTTCCTGCCGTCGGCCGACCAGTAGGCCTCGGCGTTCTCGCCCGCGAACGTCAGCTGGCGGACGTTCGCGAGGTGCTTCTCGCCGGGCCAGTGGACGGGGGTGAGCGCCCCTTCGTACGGGCTCGACCGCCGCGCCCCCGAGGGGCCCGCGGCCGGGGTCGGCGCGGAGACCGTCTCGATCGCGGGCGGACGCGACGTGTCGCAGGCGGTCAGGCCGAAGAGGACGACGGCGGGCAGGAGGCGGCGGAGAGCTTCGCGCGTCATGGGCGAGCCGTAATATAAGGCGGATGACGAACGACCGACGCGACGACGCGGCGGGCCTCGCGCGCGAGCTCGCCGCGCAGCTGGCCGCGCTCGCAACCCCCGAACCGAACGCCCCGTCCTCTTCCGGCGCCTCCCGGCGCGCAGAGGGGGGCCACGCCGTTCCGGCCTACGCGGGCCCCCGCGCCATGCTGGAGAACGCCGCCCGGTTCGTCCAGCCGGTCCTGCCGGCGGACGCCCCCTTCCGGAGCGTCAAGGCCCTCGTCCTGCGCGCGCTTCGCATCGTGACCCGCGACCAGGGGGTCTTCAACTCCGCGATGCACGAGGCGCTCCGCGCCGCGCTCGTCGAGACGGAGGCGGCCCTCGAAAGCCTCGCGAGGGAGGAGGAGGCCCGGCATCGCGAACTGCGCGAAGAGGCGGAGCGCGGGCTCGGAGACGTGCGCGCGGGGCTCCTCTCGGCGATGGAGACGAGGGAGAACGGCCTGCGGGCGATCGTTTCCGACGAGTCCGCGAAGGCGGCCCAGGCCCTGCAGAGGGAGGCCGCGGCCCGCGATGCGATCGGTCGCGAGGTGGAGGGGAGCCAGCGAAGGCTCGACCTCCTCGAAACGAGGTCCGACGTGGCGGTCGGCCGGCTGGACGAGGCAGCCTCCCGCCTCGCGGCGGCCGAGGCGAGACTCGGGGAATCGGCGTCGCGCCTCGAGACGGCCGAGGCGCGGCTCGCACGGCTGCCCCTCGCCGTGGGCCGCCCATCGGAGGACGTGCGCGCCTCCCGCCTCGAGTGGACGCCGCTCAGGACCGAGCTCCGCCCGGCGCCCGGTGAAGTCCGGCCGGCCGAGCCCGGCCCCGAGACCCGGTCGGCCGCCGACCCGATCTCCGCCGGCCTCTACGCCGACTTCGAGCGGGCCTTCCGGGGTGCGGAGGACGACATCCGCGCCCGGCAGGAAGGCGACGTTTCCCTGTTTCTCGGCGGGCGGGGGCCGGTCGCCGACCTCGGGTGCGGGAGGGGCGAGTTCCTCGAGGCCCTCGCGGCCCGCGGTGTCCCGGGCGTCGGCTGCGACATGAATCCGGTCATGGTCGCCCGCTGCAGGCAGAAGGGGCTCGCCGTGGACGAGGCCGACCTCTTCTCGTGGCTCCGCGCCCGGCCCGAGGGGTCGCTCGGAGGCGTCACGGCCTACCAGGTCGTCGAGCATCTCCCCGCGGACGCCCTCCTGCCGCTCGTCGAGCTCGCCGTGACGCGGCTCGCCCCCGGCGGCCGGCTCCTCCTCGAGACCGTGAACGCCGAGTCGGTGTACGCGATGAAGTGGTTCTGGATGGACCTGACGCACGTGCGGCCCGTCCCGGCCCCCTCGCTCGGCCGGCTCATGGAGGCCTGCGGCCTCAGGGACGTCACGACCGCGTACCGCTCGCCGGTCCCGCGCGAGGTGACCGGCGGCGGAGTCGAGGCCTCGGACCCGCTCGTCGCCGCCATGGCGAGGCTCCTCTTCGCCCCGCAGGACGTCGCGGTCACGGGCGTGAAGTAGATGGCGAACATCCTCGTCTGTACCGCGCAGGTGCCGTTCCTGTCGGGCGGCGCCGAGCGCCATGCTGCCGGCCTCGTCCGCGAGCTGAAGGCTCACGGAAACCGCGTCGACCTCGTGCAGCTCCCCTTCAAGTGGTACCCGCGCGAGGAGATCCTCCTCTCGGCGGCGGCGTGGCGGCTCCTGGACCTCACCGAGGCCGACGGGACGAGGGTCGACCTCGTGATCCCGATGAAGTTCCCCTCGTACCTCGTGAGGCACCCGAACAAGGTCGTCTGGCTCATCCACCAGTTCCGGCAGGCCTACGACCGGTTCGGGACCCAGCAGAGCGACTTCACCTCCAGCCCGGAGGACACCCGCTGGAGGGAGCTCATCGCCGAAGCCGACGCCACGGGCCTCGGCGACGCGAGGAAGGTCTTCACGAACGCGAGGAACACCGCCGACCGGCTGGGCCGGTTCAACGGGATCGCGGCGGAGGCGCTCTACCACCCGCCGCCGCTCGCCGGCAGGTATCGCGACGACGGCCCCGGGCCGTACGGGCTCGTCGTGGGCCGCCTCGACCCCTGGAAGAGGATGGACCTCGCGATCGAAGGCGCCGCCGCCGGGCGCTTCCCCCTCGTGATCGCGGGCTCCGGGCCCGACGAGGCGCGCCTCAGGAAGATCGCGTCGAGGACGGGGGCCGACGTCCAGTTCCGGGGAGCGGTTTCCGACGAGGAGCTCCTCTCGCTCTACGCCGGCTGCGGCGCGGTGCTCTTCACTCCCGCCGACGAGGACTACGGCTACATCGCGCTCGAGGCGTTCCTCTCGAGGAAACCGGTCGTCACCTGCACCGATTCCGGGGGGCCGCTCGAATTCGTCGTCGAAGGGGAGACCGGCCGCGTCACGCCGCCGGACGGGGCCGCCGTCGGGGCCGCGGCGGCGGAGCTCCTCGCGGCGCCCGCCCGGGCGCACGCGATGGGCGAGAAGGGCTTCGAGTCCGTTCGCGGCCTCACGTGGGACGCCGTCGTCTCGGCGCTCCTCCGCGCCGGCGGCCTGTCGTGACGGCAGCGACCCTCGGCTTCGTCAGCCCGCTCCCTCCCGTCCGCTCCGGAATCGCCGACTACTCTGCCGATCTCCTGCCCGCGCTGCGCGCTCAGATCGACCTCGAGACCTACGTCCCGTCCGAGGCCCGGCGAGCTTTTTCGTCGGGCCACGAGGCCGTGCTCCTCCAGGTCGGGAACGACCCGCTCCACCTTCCGTCCGTCGAGGCGCTCCGGGAGAACGCCCGGCGCGTTCCCTCCATCCTCGTCCTTCACGACTACTCGCTCCACCACCTCTTCGCGGCGGCCTTCCTCGACACGGGGCGCGTCGACGAGTACGCCAGGGAGCTCGAGCGGTCGCACGGGGCGCGGGGACGGGCGCTCGGCGACCGGGCGCGGGCCGGCGAGCGGGTCCCCGTCTGGGACCTCGCGGCCTGGGAGTGGCCGATGTCGGGCGGCGTCGTCGGCGACGCCTCGGCGGTCATCGTCCACTCGCGGCTCGTGAAAGGGGCGCTCCTTCGCGAGAGGCCGGGGACGCCCGCGTTCGAGATCCCTCTCGCCGTCGCCCCGGCTCCGGAGTGCGGCCGGAACGAGGCGCGGGAGGCTCTCGGACTTCCTCGGGACAGGGTCGTCGCGGCCACGCTCGGTCTCGTGACCCCCGCCAAGAGAATCGGCAAGCTCCTGGAGGGCCTCGCGCTCCTCCCGGCGGAAAGCCGGCCTCTCCTCGTCGTGGGAGGTGCCGTCCCGGCGGACGATCCTCTCCGCGCCTCCGTACGCGACCTCGGCCTCGAGGCGGACGTCAGGTTCACGGGCTACCTTTCCGACGTCGACTTCTGGCGCCTCGCTCGCGCCTCCGACGTGTCGGTCAACCTGAGGTTCCCGACGGTGGGCGAGACATCGGCCGCCGTCTGCCGGCTCGCCGGCACGGGCCTGCCGGTCGTCGTCAGCGACGTCGGCTGGTTTCGCGAGCTCCCGGACCGGTTCGCCTCGAAGATTCCCGTCGGCGGGGGCGAGGCGGAGGCGATTGCCGAAACGCTCGGCACGCTCGCGAAGGACGAGCCTCTCAGGCTCGCGCGCGCCGAGGCGGCGCGGGCCTGGGGCGCGACCCGGAGCCCGGCGCGGATCGCGTCCGCCTACGTTCGGCTCGCCCGGGCCGTCCTGGAGGGGCGGGCGCCCACCCTGGCGCTCCACGCGCGGCTCGCCCGGGCCGCGGACGCCGTCGGGATCGCCCGGCGCGGACGGCTCGCCGGGATGGACCGCGGTCCGGACGGGCTCGTTCTGGCGGCCCTGGGCGAACGGTGCGCCGGTGTCCTGCCGGCCGCCTTCACTCCGTACGAGGAGGGGGAAGAGGGCTGAGGAGGCGCAGGGGCGCGGCCGGAAAGGGGCCCGAGGCGAGCCGGGTCCCGAGCGAGGACGCGGCCGTCCGCAGGGCCTCGACGGGAACCCCGTGGAGTTTCTGCGGGACCGTCTCGAGCTTCTCCAGCGCGAGGGAGAGGAGCCTCCTGGCGGGGGCGGGTCGCCCCTTCTCGAGGTGGACGCAGGCCGCGGCGAGCTGGATCAGCCCCTGGAGGTGCTTCCTCTCCGGACCGGTGGTCCGCAGCCAGAGCACCTCCCACTCCTCGTGGGCCTCGAAGTAACGGCCGTCCCGGAAGGCTTCGAGGCCGCGCGCGACGAGGTCGGCGCCGGTCGGGGAGGGGAGGCTCAGGCTTTCGGGAGGGCGGCGAGGATGCGGAGCATCTCGGGGACGTCGACGTAGCCGTCGATCCTCTTCACGACGGTCCCGGACCCGTCGACGAAGAGGACGGTGGGGTAGCCCTGGACGTCGAACCGCCTGGCGACGTCCTCTCCTCCCTCTTCCGCGTTCACCCTGACGGCAACGAGGCCCTTCGCCGCCTCCGCCACGCGCGCGTCGCCGAAGACCTCCCGGTCGAGCTTCTTGCACCAGCCGCACCAGTCCGTGTAGACGTCGACGAGGAGGAGGCGCTTCTCGCTCCTGGCGCGGGAGAGGGCGTCCTCGAAGCTCCCCGTGACGAAGGCGACGCCCGGCCCCGACGGCTGGGCCGTGGCGGCTCCTCCCTCGGGACGGGAGCAAGCCGCGATCGGCAGCAGGGCGAGGAGGACCGCGGCCAGGAATCGTCGTGTCGTCATCCGTTCTCTCCGCATTCAGGATATGCGAACGGAGTCGCGATCGCCGGAATTCCCGGGCCGCGCACTCTCTTCCTCGAGGAGCCCGCGGCTCGCGAGGCCGCGGGAGAAGGATGCGGGCCCCGCGACGGCGAAGCCGGGAATCCCCCGGGCGGCCGCGGCCGCGACGAGCTCGGGGCGGTCGTCTGCGAAGAGGCACTCGGCGGCCTCGCAGCCGGCAGCCTCCAGGGCGGCATCCCAGAACGCCGGCTCGGGCTTCACGGCGCCGACGCGAAAGGAAAGGACGAGGGCGTCGAGAGCAGCGGCCGGGTCGAAGACGTCGAGGACCCCCTGCCAGTGGAGCTCGTTCGTATTCGACACGAGGACCCTCCGGACGCCTGACCGGACCCTCCCGAGAGTGGCGACCGCCTCGGGCAGGGGATGGAAGATGTCTCGCCACGCACCGGTCCAGGTCGCGTCGGCGAGGCGGGGCAGGCCGGCGCGCTCCTCGCAGGAGCGGAAGAAGCGCTCCGGCGTCAGGGCTCCGCGGTCGAAAGCGGCCTCGAGGTCCCCGAAGAGAACCGGCTCGAGGCGGCTGGCCGGAACGCCCGTCGCCTCGGAGACACGTCGACAGGTGATCTGGCGGTCGAAGCCGACGAGGACCTGGCCGAGGTCGACGAGGAGCGCCCTCGTCACCGTCGCATCGCCTGGGCGGGGATCAGGTACGGGTCCCCGGTTCGCTTGTCCGTCACGGTGGCGTAGCCGAGGATCTGGGCGCCGTTTCCGAGGTTGACGAACATGTTGAGCCGAAACGGGCCGCCCGCCGGAGGCTGGAACGACGCGAACTCGGCCCCGAAGATGTCGTTCAGCTGGGTCATCGAGTAGGGCTCCACCGTGTAGATCCGGGTCCCGTAGACGATTCCGGACCAGTCGACGAGCTGGACGCCCGCCTCGAGAAGCACCCCGGACGGGTTCATCACGACGGCGTTCGTGCGCAGGACCGGGTCGTTCGTGAGCCCGGTGACGTAGAGGTCGCCGAAGATCGAGTCGTCGAAGCCGAGCGCGTTGTGGATCGGCTGGCCGGGCGAGTACTGGCCGTAGGTCCCGGGCGTCGCTCCGGCGACGTTGTACGTGTTGCTCGTGACCAT
>CALMDF010000037.1 GCA_937864895.1 uncultured Holophagales bacterium
GCCGACGCTGCCGAAGGTGACCCTCCTCGGGACGGGCGGGACGATCGCCTCGCGCCTCGACTACCGGACCGGCGCCGTCATCCCGGCCTTCACGCCGGGCGAGCTCTACGGCGCCGTGCCCGAGCTGGCCGACATCTGCAACCTGACGACGAAGAAGATCTTCGGGGTCTTCTCCGAGAACATGGCGATGGAGAACTACATCGTCCTCGCCAACGCCATCGGGGAGGAGATCGCCGCCGGCGCCGACGGGATCGTCATCGGGCACGGCACCGACACGATGGGGCACACGGCGGCGATCCTGTCGTTCATGGTCCAGGACAGCCCCGTGCCGATCGTCCTCGTCGGCTCGCAGCGCTCCTCGGACCGCCCGTCGTCCGACGCGGCGCTGAACCTGATCCACTCGGTCAGGACGGCCGCGTACTCCGACATCGCCGAGGTCATGATCTGCATGTTCGGGCCGACGTCCGACCGCTACGGCCTCCTCCACAGGGGCACCCGCTGCCGGAAGATGCACAGCTCCTACCGGTCGACCTTCCGGACGATCGGCGACATCCCGCTCGCCATGGTGAGCCCGACCTCGTTCACCTACCTGAACGACGACTTCCGGAGGCGCGACAAGACGCGCGTCCCCGTCATCGACCCGGTCTACGACGACCGGACGACGATCCTCTACTACTACCCCGGCATGAACCCCGACCTCGTCGACGCCCTCGTCGAGAAGGGGTACCACGGCATCGTCATCGCGGGGACGGGGCTCGGGCACGTCAACAAGCCGCTCTACCCCGCGATCAGGCGGGCGACGGAGGCCGGCGTCCACATCGTCATGGCGGTCCAGACGATCTGGGGCTTCGCCCAGATGTACGTCTACGACACCGGCCGCGACCTGATGGACCTCGGGATCGTCCCGCTCGACAACATGATCCCCGAGACGGCGCTCATGAAGCTCTCCTGGGTCCTCGGCCACACGCGCGAGCGGGCCGAGGTGATGCGGCTCATGACGACGCCCATCGCCCACGAGATCACCCCGCGCGAGCCCCACAACGGCTATCTCGTCATGCAGGGCGGGCTCCCCGAGACCGAGGAGTGGGTCCGGGGGCACTGGAAGTAGGAAACGCGGGGGAGAGCCAACCTGGGCGAGGCCGCCCGGCTCGCGGGAAATCGTGTCGACCATGGCGGACAGGCTCGTTCCCTGCGCGGGGGAAGGTGCCTCGCGGCGGGAAACCTCCGGAACGGTTCTACCGGGCCGGCGCCCCGAAGGCCCTCTGGGCACGGAACGGACCGGACAGCGACGTCACGCCCACGTCCGTTCCCGGGAAGAGAGGCCTGAAGAAGAGCGGCAGCGGGAGTGGCTCGCCGGTCAGCGTGAAGAACCGGATCGTCGTCGCCCCCTCCCAGCCCACGACCAGACTCGACACCCCGTCGGAAACGCCCGCCGCGCCGTTCAGGACGGCCTCGTAGACGGCTTCCGCCTCCCGGATCTCCCAGACCACGCCGAGCGCGTTCCCGGAGCAGTCGTAGAGCAGGTGATACGAGGAGATCTTCACGACGTTCCCCGAGAAGGACCAGTGGCCGATGCCGGGGCTCGCGGAGAACGGGAGCGTCATCCGGAGACCGTTCCCGACGGGAATCTCCCGGCCGCACGTCTCCGCCCGGAAGAGGCTGGACTGCTCGCGAACCTCCAGGTCCCCGTCGAGGTGGAGGAGCTCGAACGCTATGGGAAGCTGCGGATCCGAAACCTTCGCTGTCGCGAGCCCGAGGTCGACCCGCTGGGTCAGGAGCCAGGTCCCCTCGATCGTCTCCGCCTGGGCGACGACCGGGAACGCAGTCATCACGAGGAGAAAGATGCCGACGATCGGCAACCCGGAAAGCCTTCGCATGGTCTGACCTCCCGAGGCGCCTCGTGCGGACTCTCCGCTGCGCCTCACCTCAAGGGTGGTCCGCCGAGCGGGTGCCCGCACCCGGGATTCCCTTGTTCTTCCCTTGGTTTCCCGCGGGCGCGTCCCGGGTTCAGAACGCGTAGAGCGCGTTCACGAGGAACGTGGGCGGGCGCTTCATCATGAAGGGGCCGTCCTCGTCGTGGAGGAGCTCGCCGGCGGCGACGTCGGCACGGCGGCCCGCCGGGACGACGAACCCAGAGCCGAGCTCGACCGTGGGGGTGAGCGTCAGCCCGAAGAGCCTCTGCGCGGTCCCGGTCCTGGCGCCGTCGGGGTCGTCGAAGAGCTCGGCGCGGAGGGCGAGCGAGACGACCGGCGCCACCTTCCAGGTGAGGTAGCCCGCGAGGCTCCACCAGCGGACCGTCTCCCCTCCCTCCCCGAGCCCCTCCTCCCTCCCCAGCTCGAGGCAGGCGGCGGCGCCGAGCGGGCCGTCGGGCTCCCAGGTCCCGCTGACGACGAGGAGGCTCCGGTCGTCGGCGTCGTTCCCCTCCTGCTCGGGCCCGTGGAGGAGGGTCGTCGTGACCGACCACGCGGCACCCGGCACGAGGGTGATCGAGGCCCCGAGCGTCTTCCGGCCGTTGCGGTCCTTCGCGTCGTCCCAGCCGTTCACGAGCAGGAGCTGTGCCGACAGGGTGTCGGAGAACCCGTAGCCCGCCTTCACTCCCGTGTGGGTCGTCGGCTCGGAGAGGGTGAACTGGAGGGAGCGCGTCGCGTTGTCGTTCCACTCCTCGAACCCGTCGACGGCCTCGAAGCCGGCCGGCGTCACGAACTTCCCGACGTCGAGCGTGAGGCCGCGACCGACCGGCGCAACCCAGGTGACGTACGCCTGGAGGAGGTCGAAGTCCCCCGCCTCGCCGGTCTCCTCGGCGCGGAAGAGGCCCTCGGCCGCCGTGACGCCCGGGACGGAGGAGCCCGCGAGGAGGTCGAGGCGGAAGCCCGTCTCCCCGGCCTTCCCGGCCTCCTTCCCGATGACGAGGGAGGCGACGTCGAGCGCGATCGAGCCGTTCTCCGTGTCGAAGGCCCTCAGCTCGTTCCCGCCGGAGGCAGGGTCGTTGAGGTTCCGGCCCCAGCTCGCCGAGACGAAGCCGTTCACGGCGATCGCCTCGAACCACCTCGGCGCAGGTTCCAGGGGAGGCGAGACGTCCGTCCCCGAGGGGGCCTCCGCGGCCGCCGGCGCCGCCGCGAGAAGACCGGCGAGGGCCGCCACGGCAGCCTGCCGTCCGAGGGGGATGCGCCTTCGCGAGGGCATGCGCCTCCTTTGTTCGGAACGCCTGGAGACAGGCCCGGACCCCACCGGGAGCACCGGCTACCGTACCCCATTCCGGCCCGCGGGTCCCGGCGGCGCTTCCTCCGTCAGCGGGTACGATGCCTCCCGGCTCGCCGCGATCCCCCGCGGTGGGCGGGAGGTGCGATGAAGGCCCTCACCTACGAGAGGCACGGCGACCCGCGCGACGGGGTCGTGAAGAAAGTCTTCGACCCGCGCCCCGGCCCGGGTCAGCTCCTCGTCCGCGTCGTCGCGGCCGCCCTGAACCCCGCCGACTGGAAGATCGTCGAGGGGAAGGCCCCGTTCCTCCTCCTTCCGAGACGACCCTTCGTCCCGGGGTGCGAGGCGGCGGGCGTCGTCGAGGCGATGGACTCCCGCGTCGCGGGGTTCCACGTCGGCGACGAGGTCGTCGTCTCGACCGGCCTCGGCGGGGCGCTCGCCGAAAAGGCCGCCGTGTCGGCCCTCCACGCGGTGAGGAAGCCCGGAAACCTCTCGTTCGAGGAGGCGGCGGGGATCCCGGCCGCGGGCCAGTCCGCCCTCCAGGGGCTCCGCGACGCGGCGGGTCTCTGCGCCGGCCGGCGGCTCCTCGTGAACGGCGCCGGGGGAGGCATCGGGACGTTCGCCGTGCAGATCGGGAAGATCCTCGGCGCGCACGTCACCGCCGTCGCGAGCGCGGGGAAGCACGAGCTGCTCGCCGGCCTCGGCGCCGACGCGCTCGTCGACTACCGCAGGACGGACTTCGCGAAGGCCCGCGAGGAGTGGGACGTCGTCTTCGACGTCGTCCCGAACCGGAGCTTCGGAGAGTGCTCCCGGGTCCTCTCGCGCGAGGGGGTCTACGTCACGACGCTCCCTGGCGCCGGGCCGCTCCTCGCCTCGCTCGGCGCCTCGTTCCGCTCCCCGTTCGGCTTCCGCAAGCGGTGCCGCTGGGTGATCCTGAAGCCGCGCGGGGAGGACCTCGCCCAGCTCGTCGGCTGGGCGGGGGAGGGACGGTTGAAAAGCGTCGTCGGCAGGACCGTGTCTCTCGACCAGGCCGCCTGGGCCCTCTCCGACCTCTCCACGGGGCACGTCACGGGCAAGACCGTCGTGGGGGTCGCGTGAGCCGCCTCCCGGTCCTCTTCACCGCCCACGGGGACCCGGTGAACGGGCTCGGGACGACGCCGTTCGCCG
>CALMDF010000038.1 GCA_937864895.1 uncultured Holophagales bacterium
ACGCTGTCGCGCCTGGAACATCGGCATGGCCGAACGCACCCCGAACTTTCGCGCCTCGTAGCTGGCCGTGCAGACCACCCCGTGCCCCTCGGCCGTTCCGCCCACGATGACCGGCTTCCCGGCCAGGGAAGGGTTGTCGAGCACCTCGACGGCCGCGAAGAACGCATCCATGTCCAGGTGAAGGATCGATCGGTATCTCATGGGCGGATCCGGAGAGCCGGCGACTCGGTGCGCCTTTTCCCCCGAGACTGGGTTTTCAATAGACAGTGACTCCCATTTTCCCTAAACTCGCACTTGATTTTCCACGGTCATTTTCAGGCTTTCAGCAAGGCGTGCGAGCATGAGCGATCCCCAGGCAGCCTTACCGCAAGATCTCCTGGACATTCTCGTTTGCCCACTGGGCAAGGCCCCCCTCCGGTTGGAGGGAGGGACCCTGGTCTGCACGAAGTGCGGGCTCAAGTACAAGATCGAGGATGGCATCCCGAACATGCTCATCGAGGAGGCCGAGCTTCCGCCCGAGGTCCCACGCGCCGAAGACCGAGGCGACGGATACGGTCTGGTCCGGGCTCCCGTCCGCCTCTCTCCGCTGGGTGGCGTACTCGGCGCCGTAGCGGCTCCGGGCCCCCTTGAATCCCGCGAATGCGTGGAAGGTGGTCCGGTCCGCGGACTCCGGCCGGTCTTCGGTGTCGCCGTAGACCTCGATGACGACCTGTTTCGTCGGCTGGAACGACACGGAGAGCATCGCCTTTTTCCCCTCGTTCGTCTCGCCCCCCTCGCCGGCGCCGTTGCCGAGCATCGCGTGCCAGGCGAGCTTGCCCTCCGCCGCCCGGCCTTTCCAGGCCACGCCGAAGTCCCGCGAGCTGCCGAGCCGGTAGAGGTCGAGCGGCGTCTTCTCGACGGCGCGGTACCCCCAGAATCCCTCGACCCGCTCGAAGGTGGGCGAGGGCGAGATCCCGAAGGTGAGCTCGTGGCCCCCGTTCTTCCACGCCACCCAGGCGTCCTTCACGAACGGCGTCATCTTCGAGCCGCTCTCGAAGTCTCCGGGGCTGTTGACCTCGAGCCGGAATCGCGACGACCACTTCGGGGCGAGGGCGGCGTCGAGGGTCAGGTAGCCGCGGCGAAGCCAGAAGCCGTACTGGCCGTCTATAGCCGGGTCGTGGTGGGCGACGACGGCGTACGCGTCGCCGAAGAGGAGGCCGCCGACGTGGACCCTCTCGTACCACGGCTTCCCTTCCGGTTTCGCGGGCGCGGGGGCCGCGGAGGGGGGCGTCTGCGCGGCGAGCGGCGCGGAGAGGGCGAACACTCCGGCGAGGAAGCGGGCCCACCGGCTCCGGCCACGGGGCCGTGCGCCGGGCATGCGCCCTGGCGGGGGAAGGCGGAATGACGGGGTTGCCATCGAGGCGGCATTCTCTTTCGAATCGTCCCGGCCCGCCCGCCCTAGCCCTTCACGACGCGGCGCGCGTCGATCTCCTCGAGGCGCCTCCGGTTTGCCGTGAGCTCCTCCTCCAGGCGCCTCCTCGCCGTGACGTCCTCGACGATCCCGATGAACGAGTCGACGCCCCCCTCCGGGCGCCTCACGGCCGAGACGGTCACGCGGACCCACCGGAGGCTCCGGTCCTTGCGGACGTAGCGCTTCTCCAGCGAGTAGCGCTCGATGTCGCCCGCGGCGAGCTGGCGGATGGACTCGAGGTCGGCGGCGAGGTCCCCGGGGTGGGTGAGATCGCGGAACGTCATCTCCGAGAGCTCGGCGTCCGAGAAGCCCGTGATCTCGCGGAACCTCTCGTTGACCTGGAGGAAGCGCCCCGAAGCGTCGCACTCGACGATCCCGACGGGAGCCGCCTCGAAGATCGCCCGGAAGCGTCCCCGGCTCCTGTGAAGGGCCTCGGCGGAAAGTCGCCGCTCGAGCCGGGCGTCGGACTCCACCTCCGGCCAGGCCGCGAGCGCCTCCCTGATGATGGGCTCGTTGATGAGGCCGGCCCGCTCGATGCCGAGCCAGGGGAGCGGTTCGAAGGGGGCGGCGCTCGCCCAGACGATGTCGAGGTGACCGTCGTGCCCCACTCGCCCGACCATGGCCGACCGCGTGACGTGGTGGTTGGGCCGGATGCAGATCTCTCCCAGGGGGCTCGCCAGCCGGCACCCGGGGGCGGCCTTCGCGACGGCCGCCGGCTCGAAGCTCCCCGCCTTCCGGACGGCTGCCGCCCAGAGGAGGACCTGGGTGTGGGCCGTGGCGATCGGGTCGGAAGTCGAAGAGTCGTGCCCGAAACGCGCCCGGTACGCGGCGATGAACTTCCGGTTGGCCTCGGTCCTGAGACTCTGGAAGTAGCCCCAGCACGCGAGGTGGCCGTGCGCCGCCTTGCCGAGCGCGAGGAGCTCGGTCTCGGCGACGCTCATCGCGATCACCGGGTATTCCGAGGGAGCCAGGCCGGCGGCCGCCAGCTGCCGGTAGAACGCGACGTTGCTGTCTCCGTTGATCGTGCTGAAGACGACGAGCGGCCCGGCCTCCTCGAGGCTTCGGACGACGTTCGAGAAATCCACGGAGCCCAGGGGGACGAGAGCTTCGCCCAGGACGGTGCCGCCGTGGCTCCTCACGATCGCCCCCGCGAGCCGGTTGGCGGTCCTGGGGTAGACGTAGTCCGAGCCGACG
>CALMDF010000039.1 GCA_937864895.1 uncultured Holophagales bacterium
CTTCGCGGCGCTCCTCGCCGACCTCCTCGTCCGGTTCGTCCTCGCCGCCGCGCGGGGCCGCCGAAGCGCGCGAACCGACCTCGTCGGGCACGTCTCGTTCCTCGTCGCGGTCGTCCCCGTCGCGGGCCTCGTGCCGGGGACCGGGCCGGCGGAACTCGACCCGACCTGGCGCGTCGTCCTCCTCGGGCTCCTCTTCTTCTGCCTCGCCTCCACCGTCCTCTGGCGCGTCTCGGAGGAGGTGCGGCGCTACCGGCTCGCGGGGCTGACCGACCCGGGAACGCGCCTCTGGAACCGCGACGCCCTCTACGAGGAGATCGCGGAGCGGGGCGACGCTCTCCGGCGGGGAAAGGGGCGCGGCTTCGGGCTCCTCCTCGTCGACCTCGACCGATTCAGGGAGTGGAACGACGCGCGGGGCCGCGTCGCGGGAGACCGCCTCCTGCTGCGCGCGGCGCGCGCCCTCCTCGACGCGTCGCGCCCGCAGGACTTCGTGGCGCGCTACGGCGGCGACGAGTACGCGGTCGTCGTGGGGGACGTCGACTCCGAGTCGCTTCCCGCCCTCTCCGAGCGGCTGCACGGAGCGCTCGGCGCGGCCCTCTCGGAGGAGACGGGCGGCTTCCTCGAGAGCGCCTCCATCGGGATGGAGATCTACGACGCGGCCCGCCACCGGACGCCCGAGGACCTCCTCAGGGACACGGACCGGGCGCTCTACGAAGCCAGGAAGAACGTCCGGGCGCGCGTCCCGAGCCGGACCCTGCGGCAGACGCCGTCGGGGAAGTGGAACCTCCGGGGCTGACGGAATCCGTACACTCCCCGGTCGTGACACTGCGAAGCCGTCTCCTCCTCGCGCTCCTTCCCCTCCTCCCCGGCCCCGTCGCCCTCGGCGTCACGCCCGTCGACCCCCTGCCGCCCCAGACCCGCACGGCGGTCTCGGCGCTCGCGGTGAAAGGCGTCTCGACGACCCGGGCGACGGAGTGGGTCCGCCGTCTCACCGACGAGGTGGGGCCCCGCCTCGCGGGCTCGGCGGGCGACCGCGCCGCGATCGCCTGGGGCCTGGCGCTCTTCCGCGAGCTCGGCTTCTCGAACGTGAGGGCCGAGGAGGTCCCCGTGACGGCGTGGGAGCGGGGCGTCGAGACGGCCGCGGTCGTCTCCCCGTTCCCGCAGGAGCTCGTCGTCACGGCGCTCGGGGGGAGCGTCGGGACGCCGGGGGAGGGGATCACGGCCGCGGTCGTGGAGATGAAGACGCTCGAGGCGCTCGAGGAGGCCGTCAAGGCGGACCCGGACGCGGTGCGCGGGAAGATCGTCTTCCTCAACCGCCGGATGGCGCGGGGGAGGACGGGGCCGGGCTACGGAGCGACCGTCCCCGCGCGTTCCTCGGGCGCCGCGAAGGCGGGGCCGCACGGGGCGCTCGCCGTCCTCGTCCGCTCGGTGGGCACGTCCACGAGCCGCTTCGCCCACACGGGGTCGACGAGCTACGTGCCCGGCGGCCCGCGCATCCCGGCGGCCGCCGTCTCCCACGCCGACGCCGACCTCCTGGAGCGGCTCCTCGCGCGCGGGCCCGTCACGGTGAAGCTCGTCCTCGGGTGCCGGTCCCTCCCTCCCGCCGTGTCGGCGAACGTCCTCGGCGAGGTGCCCGGGCGCGAGCGGCCGGACGAGGTCGTCGTCGTCTCCTGCCACCTCGACTCCTGGGACCTCGGGCGAGGCGCGGTCGACGACGGCGCGGGCTGCGGGATCGCGATCGAGGCCGCACGGCTCATCGCCCGGGCCCCCCGGCGCCCGCTCCGGACGATCCGGGTCGTCCTCTTCGCGAACGAGGAGAGCGGCCTGGCGGGCGGGACGGGCTACGCGGCCCGTCATGCCGCCGAGCTGCCGAAGCACGCGGGAGCGTTCGAAGCCGACAGTGGCACCGGCGCCCCGACCGGCTTCTCGTGGAGCGCGGCGGAGTCGCTCGGGCCGGCCCTCGCCGCCGTGGCGGAGCTCCTCGGGCCGCTCGGCGCCGGAACCCTCAGGGCGGGTGGCCACGGGGGCGCCGACATCTCGCCGATGGCGTTCGCGGGCGTGCCGCTCTTCGGGCTCTCGCAGGAGAGCGGCGCCTACTTCGACATCCACCACACGGCGGACGACACCTTCGACAAGATCGAGCCCGCCTCGCTCGACAAGGGCGCCGCCGCCTTCGCGGCCATGGCCTATGCCGTCGCCGACCTGCCGGAGATCCACGCGCGGCCGGCCGTACCGGCAGCCCACGGGGCGCGATGAACCTCCCGTCCCTCCCCTCCCTCCCCACGGCGGGCGCGGCGGCACCCCCTGGTCCCCCCTCCGTCGACGGGCCTCTCGTCGAGCTCGCGGTCGGCGGGATGCACTGCGCCTCCTGCGTGTCGCGAATCGAGTCGGCGCTGGCGAAGGTGCCGGGAGTCTCCCTCGCGGTCGTGGACCTCCTCTCGGGCCGCGCGAGCGTGCGGCTCTCCGACCCGTCGGTGCCCCTCGAGGCGCTGGTCGGGGCCGTGGCCGGCGTCGGGTACGAGGCGCGGCCGGCCGAGAGCGCCGACGAGCTCGGCCTCGAGGGGCTCGTCGACGCGGAGCAGGCGGAACGGGCCTCTGCCCTGAAGAACCTCTCGCGCAAGCTCGCCCTCGCGGCGGCGGTCGCGGTGCCCGTCGCGACGCTCTCGATGGCGGACGTCACGTTCCCGGGGAGGGACGGCCTCTTCCTCGTCCTCACGGCGCTCGTCCTCGGCACGTCGGGGAGGGAGATTCTCGTCAGCGGCGCTCGCGCCGCGGCGCGTCTCGCCCCCGACATGAACACCCTCGTCGCCCTCGGCACGACCTCGGCGTTCCTCACCTCGGCCGCGGCGACGTTCTTCCCGGCCCTCTTCCACGACGAGGGGGGGCACGCCCCGGTCTACTACGAGGCGGCTGTCGTCATCGTGGCGCTCATCCTCCTCGGGCGCTTCCTCGAGGAGCGCGCGAAAGGGAAGGCCGGGGAGGCGATCCGGGCGCTCGCGCGGCTCGGCGCCCGCAAGGCCCGCCTCGCGCGGCCGGGCGGCGACCTCGAGGTGCCGCTCGAACGCGTCCGGGTGGGAGACCTCCTCCGGATCCTCCCGGGCGAGAAGGTGCCGACGGACGGGGTCCTCGTCGAGGGCGCGACGGCGGTCGACGAGTCGCTCGTCACGGGGGAATCGCTCCCCGTCGAGAAGGTGCCGGGCGACGCGCTCCTCGGCGCCACCGTGAACGGGAACGGGGCGGTCGTCATGAAGGCGACCCGCGTCGGGAAAGAGACGGCGCTCGCGAAGGTCGTCCAGCTCGTGCGGCAGGCACAGGCGACGAAGGCCCCGGTCCAGCGCCTCGTCGACCGCGTCGCCGCGGTCTTCGTCCCCGTCGTCGTCGTCGTCGCCCTCCTCTCCTTCGCCGCCTGGATCGCCTGGGGCCCCGAGCCGAGGCTCCTCCGGGCGCTCCTCGCGGCGACGTCGGTCCTCCTCGTCGCCTGTCCCTGCGCCCTCGGCCTCGCGACCCCGACGGCGCTCGTCGTCGGGACCGGGCGCGGCGCGCGGATGGGCCTCCTCCTCCGCGACGCCGGGGTCCTCGAGAAGGCGGCGCGGGTGACCGCCGTGGTCTTCGACAAGACGGGCACCCTCACCGAAGGGCGCCCCGCCGTGGCGGCGGTCCTCCCGGCGGAGGGGGTGACCCCGGAAGAGCTCCTCTCCTCCCTCGCCGCGCTCGAGAGCGGCTCGGAGCACCCCCTCGCCCGGGCGATCCTGGACGCGGTCCGCGCCCGGGGAATCCCGTTCGATCGGGCGAGCGAGGTGAGGGCCGTTCCGGGCGGCGGGGTGACCGGAGCGGTCGCTGGCGCGCCGGCCCTCGCGGGCTCCGGGGCGTTCGTGGCGTCCCGCGGCGTCGCGGCACCCCGGGACCTCCTCGACGAGGCCGCGGACGGGACCCTCGTCTTCCTCGCCGTCTCCGGGAAGTGCCTCGGCGCCGTCGTCCTCACGGACCCCGTCAAGCCGAACGCCCGCGAAGCGCTCGCCGAGCTCTCCCGGCGGGGGCTCTCCCTGCACCTCCTCTCGGGCGACCGGCCCGCGGCCGTCGCCGCCGCGGCGCTCGCGGCGGGGATCCCGGCGGCGAACGCCGCCGCCGGCCTCTCGCCGGCGGAGAAGGCGGAGCGGGTGAAGGCGTTGAAGGCGCGGGGCGAGGTCGTGGCGATGGTGGGGGACGGGATCAACGACGCCCCGGCCCTCTCGGCGGCGGACCTCGGCGTGGCGATCGGGACCGGGGCCGACGTCGCCCGCGCCGCGTCGGACGTGACGCTCGTCGGCGGCTCGCTCGGCGGGGTCGCGACGGCGCTCGACCTCGCGAAGGCGACGCTCGGCAACATCCGACAGAACCTCTTCCTGGCGTTCGTCTACAACGTCGTCCTGATCCCGGTCGCCGCGGGCGCGCTCTATCCCGTGACGGGCTGGACGCTCAACCCGATGCTCGCGGGCCTCGCGATGGCGGCCTCCTCGGTGAGCGTCGTGACGAACGCTCTCCGGCTCCGGCGGTTCGGGCGCTGACGGCGGTCAGCCCGGGAGCTCGAGCTCTCCCCTCACGACGGTGACGGCCGACCCCGCGAGCCGGACCCTCTCGCCGAGGCAGGAGACGCGCACCGTGCCGCCCCGGGCCGACGCCTGGTAGCCGACGAGGTCGGCCTTCCCGAGCTTCTCCTGCCAGTAGGGGCCGAGGGCGCAGTGGGCCGAGCCGGTGACCGGGTCCTCGGGGACGCCGCAGCCGGGCGCGAAGAAGCGGGAGACGAAGTCGTTCGGCGTCCCCGCGTCGGCCCGGGCGGTGACGATGACGCCGCGGTACGGGACCTCCTCGAGGAGGGAGAAGTCGGGCTTCAGGGAGCGCACCTCGGCTTCGGTGGCCACCTCGAAGAAGAGGTCGAAGCGGGTCTTGCCCGAGAAGACGGGCGTGATCGGGAGCGCCTTCAGGGCGAGCTCGGGCGGGCCGAAAGGCTCGGCCGGGGTGGACGGGAAGTCGAGGACGATGGACTCCCCGTCGCGCACGGCGTGGAGGGGGCCGCTCT
>CALMDF010000040.1 GCA_937864895.1 uncultured Holophagales bacterium
CCTCGGCCATCGGGCGCTGGAAGGCCTTGCGGCCGGAGATGAGGCCCATGCCGCCGGCGCGCTTGTTGATGACGGCGGTCTTGATCGCCTCGGCGAAGTCGTTCTCGCCCGAGGCGCCGCCCGAGTTGATGAGGCCCGCGCGGCCCATGTAGCAGTTGGCCACCTGGTAGCGGGTCAGGTCGATCGGGTGGTCGGTCGTGAGCACCTCGTAGACCCGCTTGTCGGTCTTGCCGTAGGGGTTCTCCTTCGAGGCGAGGACGTTGTAGCCGCCGTTGTTCTCGGGGAGCTTCTGCTTGATGATGTCCGCCTCGATCGTCACGCCGAGGTGGTTCGCCTGGCCGGTCAGGTCGGCGGAGACGTGGTAGTCCTTGTCCTTCTTGAAGGCGTTGTTCCTGAGGTAGCACCAGAGGACGGTGGCCATCCCCATCTCGTGCGCCGCGTGGAACGCCTGCGAGACCTCGACGATCTGGCGGCCCGAGGCGTCCGACCCGAAGTAGATCGTCGCGCCGACGGCGACGCAGCCCATGTCGCGCGCCTGCTTCATCTGCGCGAAGAGGATCTGGTCGAACTTGTTCGGGTAGGTCAAAAACTCGTTGTGGTTGACCTTGAGGAGGAACGGGATCTTGTGGGCGTACTTCCGCGCCACCGAGCCGAGGACGCCGAGCGTCGAGGCGACGGCGTTGCAGCCCCCCTCGATGGCGAGCTTCACGATTCCCTCGGGGTCGAAGCAGACGGGGTTCTTCGCAAAGCTGGCGCCGGCCGAGTGCTCGATCCCCTGGTCGACGGGGAGAATCGAGAGGTAGCCGGTCCCCGCGAGACGGCCGTGTTCGACGAGCTGCTGGAGGCTCCTGAGGACGGGGATGGGGCGGTCGGACTGCGCCCAGATCCGGTCGACGACGTCGGGGCCGGGAAGGTGGAGCATCTCCTTCGGGATCCCGGTGCAGGTGTATTCGAGAAGGGACTTCGCCTCGGCGCCCAGGGCCGTGGTGATGGTGTCGATCGTGCTCATGTGCAGGTCTCCTCGCTCGGTGTCGCGATGACCTCCGGATGGTATCCCCGCCTCCGCCCGAGGAACAGTCCCGGGCGTGCCGTCCCCCCACACCTTCGGCTATTCTCGAGGGTCGGGAGGCTCTCTTGGACGCACGCCGCTGCTTCAGCCTGGCTGTCGTGACTCTGCTCCTGTCCGGGTCCGTTTCCCTCGCCGTACCCCAGGACACGGCAGACGCGGCCGAAGCGCCGAGGCGCCCGCGAATCGGGCTCGCCCTTGCCGGGGGTGGCGCTCGTGGCGGCGCGCTCGTGGGCGTCCTCAAGGTCCTCGAGGAGCTCCGGATTCCCGTCGACTACGTCTCCGGGACGAGCATCGGGTCGATCGTCGGGGGCCTCTACGCCATAGGGATGCCTCCGGAGAGGATGGCCGAGGAGCTCCGGAGCATCGACTGGGAGGACGCCCTCTCCGACGACTCCGCCCGGAAGGACCGCGACTACCGCCGCAAGGCGGACGACCCGCTCTACCTGATCAACGTCGAGCTGGGCCTGTCGAAGGGCAAGCTCGTCGTCCCGACCGGCCTCGTCGCCGGGCAGAAGCTCGGCTATCACCTCCGCCGGCTGACGTGGCCCGCCTCCTCCGTCCGGGACTTCGACCGGCTCCCGATCCCCTACCGGGCCGTCGCCGCCGACATCGAGACGGGCGAGGCCGTCGTCCTCGGCACCGGCGACCTGGCGCGGGCCCTCCGGGCGAGCATGGCGATCCCGGGCTTTTTCTCGGCCGTGGAGTGGGAGGGCCGCCTCCTCGTCGACGGCGGTGTCGCCCGCAATCTCCCCGTCGACGTCGTCAGGAAGATGGGGGCCGACGTCGTCATCGCCGTCGACATCTCGACGCCGCTCGCCAGGCGGGACGACATCAAGGGCTTTCTCGGGGTCCTCGGCCAGACGACCGGCTTCCTGACGAGGCTGAACGTCGAGAACCAGATCGCGACCCTCCGCGGGCGGGACGTCCTCATCACGCCCGACCTGGAGGGAATCCCCACGCTCGGCTTCCCGCAGTTCGGCGAGGCGATCGACCGCGGTGAGACGGCGGGAAAGGCCGCCGTCGAGCGGCTCCGCGAGTTCTCGGTCTCCCCGGAGGAGTACGCGGCGTGGAAGGCCTCCCACCCGCCCCTCTTCACCGACGAAGCCCCCGTCATCAGCGAGCTGCGCGTCGAGACCGGCGGCCGCATCGACCCGGACATCGTATCGAACCGCGTAGAGGTCGCGCCCGGTCCGCTCGACTGGGCGGCGCTCTACCGCAGCCTCGAACACGTCTACGCGTTCGGCGACTACGAGACGGTCGACTTCCTGGTCGACGGGCCGAAGGACCGGAGGGTCCTGACGATCGCGCCCCGTCCCGCGCCCGAGGCGCCGGTCCGCGTCCGGACGGGCCTCGTTTTCGGGACCGAGTTCGGGGGCGACAGCGCCTTCGGCCTGAGGGTGGGGCTCGACCGGACACGCCTGAACCGCCTCCGCGGCGACTGGAAGACCCACATCGAGGTCGGCCGCCGGACGCACCTCTCGACCGAGCTCTACCAGCCGCTCGACGCCAGGCAGCACTTCTTCGTCGCGCCGGGCGTCGGCTGGGACCGGCATCCCCGGGACATCTTCATCGGCGACGTCGTCTACGCGCGCTACTTCGACACCAACCTGTACGCCCGCCTCGACGCGGGCTACGCCCTCGGCGCGCTCGGCGAGGTGCGCCTCGGGCTCGTGAGGGACTACAGCCGCTTCTCGGAGGCGATCGGGAGCCCGGCCCTCGGGGAGGCTTCGGCGGACCGCGCCGGAGGAGTCCTCCGCGCCCGTTTCGACCAGCTCGACAACGTGCGGGTCCCGCGCTCGGGCTGGGCGGCCCACGTCGAGGCCGGGATGTACGGGGAGCTCCTCGGGGCGGACAGCACCTACAACAAGCTCTCGGCATCCGCCCTGGGAGCCCGTTCGTTCGGCGAGTGGACCCTGCACGGCGGGTTCGAGGCCTCGGGCCCCTTCGGCGGGACGCGACTGCCGTTCTTCGACGTGAACTGGATGGGAGGGTTCTTCCGGCTCTCGGGCCTCCGGACGGACCAGCTCTACGGGCAGTACGCCGGCCTCGCGCGCGTCGGGACTCGCTATCGCATCTCGAAGCTCCCGAGCCTCGTCGGGAGCGGGGTCTTCGTGGGGGCGACCCTCGAGACGGGGAACGCCTGGTTCACCACGGAGAGCATCAAGCCCTCGAACCTGATCTGGGCCGGAAGCCTCTACGGCGCCGCCGACACGAGCCTCGGTCCGATCTATCTGGGGTGGGGAATCGCGGAGCGGGGGAACAACACGTTCTTCCTGTCGCTCGGCCTGCCGATCTAGCCGAACCAAGCGCCCGCCCGGGGAGACCCCCGCGGGCGTGAAAGGGCCCGCCCCGAGAGACCTCGGAGCGGGCCTGCCGGAACTTCGGTTACTTGGGCGGGAACTTCTCGAAGAGCGCCGCGAAGACCTCGTTCGCCTTCTTGGTCCGCTCCTCCGGCGTCGCGTCCATGGAGACCTGGTCCTTGGCGATCCCGCGCCAGACAGCCGTGTTCGACTTGCTGTCGACAAGGTCGACGACGATCGTCCCCGTCGGGATCTCGGTCACCGTCGTCGTCTGCATGCCCCCGCCGTAGCGCCAGCCACCCCACCCGCCGTAGCCGTAGCCGGTGGTGTTCAGCTGCGTCTCCTTGCCACCCTTGAAGTGGGCGAAGACGACGAGGTCTCCGTTCTCGGGGACTCGCTTGAAGCCCTTCGCCTCGAGCGCGGCGCTCAGGGCGTTCGCGGCCCGTTCGGCCGCGATCGCGTTCTTCGGCTGGGCCCCTTCCTTGATCGAAAACGTCTTGTACTTCGAGAAGTCGGTCCCCGGGGCGTAGTCGGTGCTGATCTCGAGGGTCGAGCAGCCGAATGCTGCGACCGCGAGAGCCAGCGTGGCGAGGCGTATCGGTTTCATCGGAATCCTCCTTCGACGAAGGTCGAATGCGGATATTTCAGCACACCTCGCGACCCGCCGGCCGCCGTTACGGTCCCGAGGCGCCGGATTGCCGATTTCCGACTCATTCCGGATCCGCCTTCCGCCGCGCGGGCGACGGGTACCACTTCGCGGGCGGGACGACCTTCGCGGAATCCGGATCTCCCAGGTAGTGCGGCGACATGATCTGGACTCCGTGCTCGTTGAAGGAGTCCTGGATGCTGGCGTGGAGGGCCGTCAGGACCGCGATCCGCTCCTCGGGCCGCTCGATGTGCGCGTTCAGCTCGTACTCGACGTAGAAGTCCTGGAGGGCCCAGTGGCGGACGAAGGGAGCCGGGTCTTTCTTCAGGCCTTCCGTCCGGTCCGCCGCGAGGAGGAGGAGCGCCTCGACCTGCCTCCAGGCCGCGTCGTAGCCGATCGTCACGCGGGTCGAGAGGAGCGGGCCGCTCGGGCCCTTCGACCGCGAGTAGTTCCGGAGCGAGGACGAGGCGACCACCGCGTTCGGGATCGACAGCTCGTCGTTCCACGGCGTCGTGATCTTCGTGGTGAAGAGCCCCTGCGCCTCGACGGTCCCCTCGACGTCGCCGATCCTGACGAAGTCGCCCACCCTGAAGACCCGCGCGTAGAGGAGCATGAAACCGCTTAAGACCTGGCCGACGATCGTCGTCGACCCGAGGGAGACCATCACGCCGACGACGACGCTGACCCCCTTGAACGCGTCGGTGCCGCTTCCCGGCAGGTAGGGGTACGCCATGATGAGCGCGAAGATCCAGAGGACCGAGGCCGCGATGCGCCGTGTCGGCTTGGCCGTCTCGGCGAGGGCCTCGGAGACCTTCAGCTGCCCGGCCTCGATCGCGTCGAAGAACGCGTTCGAGAGCTTCACGAGGAATCGCGTGAGGACGGCGATGAAGACCACGACGGCGAGGTCGGGGAGCTGCCGGAGCACGCCGGCTCCGAAAGCCCTCGCCGTGGCGAAGAGGAAGTGGCCGAGCTGCTCGCCCCAGGGTCGGGTCCACGGGAACCGCCGGAGCACGAAGGTGAGCCAGAGGTACGCCACGAAGAGGTCCGCGAGGCCGATGGCGATCCGGACGGCCCAGGTCGCAGCCCTGGTCGTCCAGAGCAGCGGAAGGAACCCTCCACCCTTGGCCTCGACGCTCGCGACGAGTCGTCGGGTCAGGGCGACGAGACGCCCTTCGAGGAGCTGGCGGAGGCGCCTCAGGGCTCCGGCGACGAGGAGGAACAGCGCCGTCGCCACGACGCTCGCGAAGATCGCCACGAGGAGGTCTTTCCCGCTCCGCCCCTCGCGGACCTCGGCGAGCGCCTGCGAAAGGCGCCTGGCGGTCGCCTCGGACGCGGCGTCGAGCGTTTCGCCGCGCGCGGTGGCGACGTCCCCGGGCGCCAGTCCGAACACCATCCGGGAACCGACGAAGAAGAGCCTGCCGATCGGGTCGGTCCGGACGTGGACCTCGCCCCAGGTTCCCTCGCGGACCAGCTCTTCCAGGCTTCGCGTCGCGTCGCGGGCCCTGAGGGCCGGGGGCTTTCCGAAGACCTCGACGCGAAAGGTCGTGACGACGCGCGTGCCGACCGTCACGTCGGCGGGTTCCGGCGGCGGGGGGGCTGCCGGCTCGCCGGCGGCCCGGGCGCCCGGACCGGGGAACGAGAGGAACAGCGCGAGGACCGCGGTCGCCCAGGCTCGCCTCATCGGCGGCACCTACTTCTTCGGGGCCGGGGCCGCCGCGGGAGCCCGCGTGTACCGGAACTCCATGATCGGCCGAAGCGCCCCGGCGAGCCTCTCCTCGAAGACCTCGTAATAGGCGTCGTCCGATTCCTTCTGGATCCTCACCCGGACGTCCGCGCTTTCGCCGAACGCCCAGATGGTCCCCGAGAGGATGAGCCCGCCGCCCTCCCAGCTGCTCGTGGCGACGAGGGGCTGGAGGGCCCCCCGTCCGCCGTTGGTCATGATCTGCCGGAACCAGTACCCCTGGTACGCGTCGTACATGAGCGCGTCGACCGTCTTCAGGTTCCCGACCGTCTGCCGGGAGACGAGGGAGCGGCCGTCGAGATCGAGTCGAGACTCCCGCGTTCCCTTCGCCACCTGCTCTGGCGTGAGGCCGGTCTTGTAGACCTTCTCCGAGACCTCCCACCGGCCTTCCATCCAGGCGACCTTCTTCATGACCTCGACCGCCGAGAGGAGCTTCTGTTCGAGAGCGGGGTTCTTCTCCCGTCGCGCCTGCAGGCGCTCGAAAAGGGTGGGCGGGTCGCCCGCCTGAGCCCTCGCGACGGGGGCCGCGAGAAGAAGGACGACGGGAAGGACACCGAGGACGCGGGCGGCTCTCACGATAATCCTCCTGGAAGACCGCGGTTCGGGACGGGTGAAGTCTACCCGTTCGGACCTCTCGAGGCCCCCTCCCGGCTTGCCGAAATCCGACACGATTGCGCCACCGCCCCGGCCTGCCGTTAGCATGCCTGTCAGCCCGCCAACGCTCACCGCCGGAGCAGCGCAGGAGCGCGGAAGGAGTTCGGACCATGGCGAAGAAGAAGGAATCGAAGAAGGCGAAAGAAGCGACCCCGGAAGCTACGGCGCCCGAGCCGAACGAGAAGCTCGGGAACAAGGAGTACCTGAAGGAGCTGAAGCGCCTCCACGTCGAGCTCGTCAAGCTCCAGAAGTGGGTCGTCGCGAAGGGCCTCAAGGTCTGCATCGTTTTCGAGGGCCGCGACGGGGCC
>CALMDF010000041.1 GCA_937864895.1 uncultured Holophagales bacterium
AAGAAGCTCGCCCCCTTCTACCACCTGAAGTACGACGCCCCGAGCTACCACGAGGTCGTCTTCGACGACAAGCTCCAGGCCGCCAGGGGCGTCCACAACATCGACATCGCCAAGCGACTGATGGACTTCGGATTCCACCCGCCGACGATGTCCTTCCCCCTCATCGTCTCGGGCGCCCTCATGATCGAGCCGACCGAGTCGGAGCCGATCGAGGAGCTCGACGCCTTCGCCGACGCGATGATCGCGATCGCCAGGGAGGCCGAGGAATCCCCGGAGCTCGTGACCTCTGCGCCCCACGTCACCCCCGTCGGGCGCGTCGACGAGGCCTTCCTCGCCCGAGAGGCCTCCCGGGCCGGCAGCTTCGCCCCGGTCCTCCGGGCCCCCGTCCGCCGCTCGTAACCCCCTCTGCGCGCTTCTCGAGCCCCCGCCCGGACGCCTTCGTCCGGGAGGGGGTCTTGACTATGGACAGGCCGGAGAGAGAATGACCTTTGCTCCGGAAGTGTCATTGCACGGCGCGTTTACGCGAAAGAGGAGGGATTCTGTGTTGAGAGGAATTTCCCGGTTCGGGCTTGGGGGGCTCTCGTTGCTCCTCGCCGCCGCGCTGCTCACTGCCGGGCCGGCTTCGGCGGCCGGCTTCTCGATCTTCGAGGCCGGCTCGAGGTCCACCGCGATGGGCGGGGCCTTCGTCGCCCGCGCGGACGACCTTTCGGCCATGTTCTACAACCCCGCGGGTGTCGTGCAGGGGGTCAAGAAGGGCGAGCTCAGGGCCATGGCCGGGGTCACCTTCATCATCCCGAAGGCCGAGCTCGAAGAGGGCTTCAGCCCCTACCCGGGCCAGGGCTACCAGGCCGAGATGGTCGACCAGTTCTTCTTCCCGCCCAATTTCTACGGCTCCTACGGCCTGAGCGAGTGCGTGAGCCTGTCCTTCGGCACCTGGTTCCCCTTCGGTCTCGCGACCCGCTGGGACAACCCCGACGAGTTCGCCGGCCGGTTCCTCTCGCAGTACGCCGACCTCAAGTCGTACTCGGCGGGCCTCCAGGTGGCGTGGCAGATCAACGACGTCATCGCGATCGGCGTCGGTCCCGAGGCGCGCTTCTCGACCGTCAAGCTCCAGCGGAAGATCCCGCTCCTCGACCCCTACTCGAACCGGGTCGTCAACGCCGCGCACGCCGACATCCGGGCCGACCTCGAGATCGACCTGACGTTCGGGGCGGGCATCAGGCTCACGCCAACGGACAAGCTCTCGATCGGAGCCTCCTACCACGGGGCGGTGGACGCCGACTTCTCCGGCGACGCCACGTTCTACCAGTTCACGACCGGCCACGCGGACCTCGACGCTGCCTTCGCCGCGAAGATCCCGGTCAACACCCCCGTTCCGGTCAAGACGACGATCCAGTTCCCGGCCCAGACCCAGGTCGGCCTCGGCTACGACTTCGGGAAGGTGAGCCTCGAGGCCGCCGGCACGTACACCGAGTGGTCGGCCTTCGACACGACGGTCCTCGAGTTCGAGGCGGTCGACGGAAAGCAGGTCCCGACGAGCACCCTGCCCCACGACTGGGAAGACGCCTGGGCGCTCCGCTTCGGCATCAAGTGGGCGGCCTCCGACACGTTCGACCTCATGGGCGGCTTCGTCTACGACCAGACCCCGCAGCCCGACGAGGACGTCTCCCCGCTCCTCCCCGACGCGAACCGCCGCGGCTACTCCGTCGGCTTCAGCTGGAAGATCGGCAAGCACACCTGGGTCGACTTCTCGAACCTCTACCTCACGTTCAGCGAGCGGACGACGACCACGAACGACGACAACTTCAACGGGCGCTACGCGAACTTCGCGAACCTCACCGTCCTGAACCTCCGGACGTCCTTCTGAGGGGGTGAACAGTGAAGACCATGAAGACCACCCTCTTCCTCGCTCTCGTCCTCGCCGTCGCGGTTTCGGCCTCCCCGGCCACCGCCCAGGCTGACTTCTCCAAGTTCGTCGCCGTCGGCGCCTCGGTCGACATGGGCGTCCTCGACGGCTGCATCGTCAAGTACGGCCAGATCGACTCCTGGAACGCGATCTTCGCCCGCCAGGCGAAGGCGCCCGCTTTCGAGCAGCCCCTCCTCGACACCCCGGGGACCGGTTGCATGTACCTCATCAGTCTCGCCCCGCAGTTCGGCACCCGGCCAGCCGCCATCAAGCCCTTGAACCTCACCCTCCCCCGGCCCTACGACAACATGTCGATCTCGGGCTACACGACGTCGGACGCCGTCAACAAGAAGTCCGGCTCCAGCCCGACGGACATCGCGGGCCTCATCCTCCGGAACCTCAACGCGACGCAGATCGAGCAGGCGGCCTCCCTGAAGCCGACGTTCGTCGCGATCGGCGTCTACGGGAACGACGTCCTCGGCGCGGTCCTCAACGGCACGGCCATCGACAACGTCACGGTCGTCCCGAAAGCCCTCTACTCGGCGAACTATCAGAAGATCGTGGACACCTTCAAGGCCTCCCAGGGCGGAACCGGCAAGGGCGTCGCCCACAACATTCCCGACGTCACGAGCATCGCCTTCGCGACGACGGTCCCGCCCTACATCACCTCCGGCGGGAAGGTCGTCGTCGGGCCCGACGGAAAGCCGATGACGTTCCTGAGCTCCAAGGGAGGCAACCTCATCACCCCGGGCGCCCAGATGGCGCCGATCCCGGCCGACAGCCTCCTCACCCTCCCGGCCGCGTCCTTCCTCGCGACCGGCTACGGCATCCCCTGCGCCGTCCTCGACGCTGGCGGCGCCCCGGCCAACGACCCGCGCCGGGCAAACTGCAACAAGCCCCTCCCGGACAGCGCCACGCCGCAGCTCGGTCTGCCGGGCGTCGTGCTCTACCCGGACGAGCTCTCCCTCCTGAAGAGCCGCACGGCCGAGTTCAACGCCGAGATCCAGCGGATCGCCACGGCCGCCGGCTACAAGGTCTTCGACTCGGCCGCCCTCTTCGCCGACCTGAAGACCCACGGCCGCGAGTACGCCGGGATCACGGTGAACACCGCCTTCCTCAGCGGCGGGATCACCTCTTACGACGGCTTCCACCTGACCTCCCTCGGCTACGCGATCTGGGCCGACGAGATGGTCCAGTTCGTCAACGAGAACTACGGAACGAGCATCCCGCGGGTCGACATGTCGGCCGACCTCTTCAACGGCACC
>CALMDF010000042.1 GCA_937864895.1 uncultured Holophagales bacterium
CCGAGCCGGAGCCTGCTCCCGCGTCCGCGCGGGCGCAGGCCGCCTCCGCGCCGGCGCCCGCGGTTCCCGAGCCCGCACCCGCGCCTGTCGCGGCCCCGGAGCCCATCGCGTGGGGCTCGCCGCGGACGCCCGCCGAGATCCTCCTCGACGGCCGGGCCCGCGAGCTCGCCGACGAGCTCTTCGTCCTCGCGGGCGAGCTCAGGTTCGGCTCGCCCGACGACCGCCGGCGCCAGCTGAAGCGGCGGGTGGAGAAGGAGCTCGCGCCGCTGCCGAAGGACTCCCGCTCGCGCTTCCTGGAGCTCCTCAGGCGCTATTTCCCGGTCCTCCCGGCCGGGGCCGGCGTCGACCCGGAGATCCCGCGGCTGCGCAGGAAGATCGAGGAGCTGGAGAAGAGGCAGGTCGAGGAGGCGCCGTCGAAGAGCGTCGCCCGCGGCAAGGCGCAGGCCGCCGCCGCCGGGGGCGCGCTTCCCCTGCGCCAGCTCGTCCACGGCGAGGACCTTGGTCAGGCGGACCGGAACGTCCTCGTTCTGCGCAAGGTCGTCGAGTACGCCCTCGCGATGGAGGGGATGACCCTCGGGCTCATCCAGTCGCTGACGATGCCCGGAAACGAGACGATGGCCTTCAAGCTCCCCGGCTTCAAGGAGACGCTCCGGAGCTTCCTCCACGGCATCGAGCAGGGGAAGCCGGTGAGCGTCCAGCGCGTGGAGGAGTACCTCGACGAGCTCAAGAAGTGGCAGGTCGCGATCCTCGCGGCGTTCCACCAGGCGCCCGGCGAGTGGTTCGACCGTCTCTGGAAGAAGATCAACCCGGTGACCCTGGAGTCGGCGCCCCGCAGCGCGGGGTGGAAGCTCAGGGGCGAGGCGGCGGAGTGGTGGGACCTCTACAAGATCGCCGTCCGCGACCTCTCCCCCGACCTCGTCAACGACCAGATCCTCCAGGGCGTGGCCCGCCTGTCGAAGGAAGAGCTCGAGAAGCTGAAACGGAACCAGCGAGGAGAGAACTGATGACGAACTTCGCGCCCCGCAATCTCGTCCGGCTCGCCGCCGGCGGCATCCTCGCCGCCGCCCTTCCCGCCCTCACGGCGTGCTCCTCCGCGGGCACGGTCTCCTTCCGCTGCGGCCCGCAGATCAACGGCGGCCTCGCCCTGGCCGTCGACGTGATCCGCGCGACCGAGGCGGAGTCGAGGAAGATCCAGGAGATGGGCGAGAAGTGGTTCTACGACCAGACCCGCTTCAACATCCAGGGCCAGAACCGGATCCAGACCGTCACCTTCACGACGGGCGAGGGCGCCGGGTCGTGCGACAAGACCGTCTCCGTCCCCGTCTCCAAGGGAGAGAAGTACCTCGTCATCATCGCCGACTACAAGTTCCAGAACCCCGACCCGACGAAGCACGTCGTCGTCCTCTCGCGCGAGAAGTGGGTGGGCCAGAAGATCCTCGTCTCCGTGCTCGAGAGGGAGCTCTCCGTAGAGCGCCGCTTCTGACGGGGTCCCATGAAGAAGACGCCGCAGGTCCTCTGGGCCGAGGGGATGTTCCTCCGGCCCCACCACCTCCAGACGGCAGAGCGCTATCGCGAGGAGGCCCTCCAGCGGGAGATCCAGCGGATCCAGCCGTTCTTCTACGGCCTGCAGTCGCTGGACGTGGCGCCGGACCAGCTCGAGAACTTCGTCTTCGAGATCCGCGACGTCTCCCTGAAGCTCAAGGACGGCACGGCGCTCTCCTCCGACTCGACCCTGAAGATCTCGCCGCGGAGCTTCAAGAACGAGCTCGACAAGGCGGGGGGACGCATGCGCGTCTTCCTCGGCGTCCCGGTCATGCGCGAGACGGCCCCGAACACGTTCTCGCCGGGCGAGGGGCCCGCCGGGGTCGACCGGCGCTACGTGGCCGAGAACACCGAGGCCCTCGACGAGAACACGGGGACGAACCCCCAGCCCGTCGGCGTGAGGCGCTGCAGCGGGAAGCTCTTCTTCGGGGCCGAGAGCCAGGAAGGCTACGAGTGCCTCGAGCTCGCCGTCGTCGAGCGGTCGGGCTCGGGGAGGAACTTCCCGGTCCTCTCGAGGGAGTTCATCCCCTCGCTCACCGAGCTCGGGGGCTCGAAGACGATCCAGACCCTCTGCGACGGCGTCACGAACCGGATCGAGGCCAAGCACCGCCTCCTCCTGACGGACGTCTCGCAGGGCCGGCTGACGATCTCCTCCGAGGGGACCTCTGGCTGGCAGGCGATCATCAAGCTCCAGATCCTCGGGAGCTTCCTCTTCCTCTTCCAGCAGCTCACGCGCATCCCGCGGATCCACCCGTTCCACATCTACACCGAGTTCGCGCGGCTCGCGGGCGAGCTCTCCATCTTCGACGACGGCAAGATCCCGGTCAGGATCCCGGTCTACGACCACGACAAGCTCGGGCCCTGCTTCCACGAGACCTGCCGCGTCATCGAGGCCCTGCTCGAGAAGATCGTCGCCTCGCGCTTCGTCAAGGTCGATTTCGTCCTCCGGGACGACCTCCTCGTCGCGGACCTCCTCGAGGAGTGGCTCGCGACGCAGACCGAGGTCTTCCTCGCCATCGAGGCGGAGATGGAGGAGAAGGACCTCCGCGGCCGGATCGTGACGATGAAGCTCGGCACGGTGCGCGACATCCCGGTCCTCCGACAGAGGCGCCTCTTCGGCCTCGACCTCGAGCTCCTCAAGAGGACGCCGGCGGGCCTCCCGCAGCGGGAGGACTACTTCTACTTCAAGGTGGAGAAGGAAGGCCCCTACTGGACGAACGTCGTGAGGGACAGGAACGTCGCCCTCTCCGACGCCCTCGACCCGAAGCTGAAGTTCTCGCTCTACATCATCACCAAGCCCGGGAGCTGACATGGACTACACCACCGAGCTGTTCAAGGTCGCGGCGAAGGAGTTCCTCTTCCTCTCGTCGTTCCGGCAGAAGGTGCGCAAGGGCGTCCGCGCCGACATCGAGGACGCCGCGGCGGACCTCGACGAGATCTTCCGCGAGCAGGCCTCCGCGGTGAGGCAGGATCCCCGGCTCCAGGCGCTCTACGACCAGGCGCGCTACCCGCTCGTCGTCCTCGCGGACGAGATCCTGATCCACTCGGGGTGGGAGTTCGCGCGCGACTGGCAGGACCGCCTCCTCGAGGAGAAGTACTTCCGGTCGAACATCGGCGGGGACCAGTACTTCGCCATCGCCAAGGAGCTGAAGCCCGAGGACGTCGAGCTCGCCTCCATCGTCTACGCGGGGCTCGCCCTCGGCTTCCGCGGCAAGTACCGCGAGCGGCCGGAGAAGCTCGCCGAGGTGCGCAAGAGCACCTACCGCCTCCTGTCGGAGTACCTCGCCTCGCAGAGCGACAAGATCACCCCCGAGGCCTACACGGTCCTCGCGTCGGCCGGCAAGCGCCTGAACCCGGTCGTCACGCTCGGGCGGGTCGCGATCATCAGCTTCGGCGTCCTGCTCATGTACTACCTCCTGACGTTTCTCCTCTGGGGCTCGCTCATGAGCGAGATCCGGACGGCCGCCCGCGCGGTCGGGGTGCTGTGAGGTAGCCCATGTACGAGTTCCTCGACCTCCTCGGCCGACTTCCCAAGCCGATCAAGACCCTCGGGCTCGTCTTCCTCCTCATGCCGGTGTGCATCGTCGTCGCGCGGGCGCTCGGCTTCGGGCAGTACTGGTGGGCCGTCGTCGGCGGCCTCATCGTCATCGCGCTCGCGATCGCCGCGTTCGACGCCATCGTGAAGAAGGGCGACAAGGCGAGGGGCGGGGCCTTCGAGAAGGACCTCGCGCGGGACGCCCAGGGGGGCGGCGGCGCTTCCAAGCAGGAGGTCCGCGAGGCCGTCCGCGAGCTCTCCCAGAAGTGGACCGAGTCGCTCGCCCAGCTCAAGGGGACGGGCCTGCAGATCTACTCGCTCCCCTGGTACCTCCTCATCGGCGAGCCGCAGTCGGGCAAGTCGACGACGCTCAAGAACTCCGGCCTCGAGTTCCCCGTCGGCGGCGACGGCCTCTCCGGCTCGGGAGGCACGCGCAACTGCGACTGGTGGTTCGCGAACGAGGCCGTCATCCTCGACACGGCCGGCAGGTTCACCTTCCAGGAGGAGGCGGCCCCGGACGCCACGGAGTGGTCGACCTTCCTGAAGATGCTGAAGAAGTACCGCAGGGACTGCCCGATCAACGGCGTCCTCGTGGTCATCCCGGCCACCTCCCTCCTCGAGGACACGCAGGAGGAGCAGGACAAGAAGGCCGCGAACATCCGGACGAAGCTCCTGAACCTCCAGCGCGTCCTCGAGATCCGCTTCCCGGTCTTCATCATGGTCACCAAGGCCGACCGGATCCTCGGGTTCTCGGAGTTCTTCTCGAAGCTCGACCCGGTCGACCAGCGGCAGCTCGTCGGCTGGTCGAATCCGAACGGCCCCGACAAGCCCTACGCCCTCTCGACCTTCGACGAGGCGTACGAGGAGATCCTCAACCGGGTTCACAAGCTCCGGATGAAGTTCACGGCGAACGAGGAGATCGTCCAGAACGTCGACCGGATCTTCGTCTTCCCCGAGGAGCTCCGGGCCCTGAGCGACTCCCTCAAGCGCTACTTCCAGGGGGTCTTCCTCGAGACCCGCTACGACGACCCGTTCGTCTTCCGCGGCTTCTACCTCTCCTCGGGCGTCCAGCAGGGCAAGCCGATCGCGCGGGCCACGCGCGAGCTCCTCGGCAGCTCGGCCGAGGGGATCCTCGAGAACCTCGAGCAGATCTTCAAGCGGTCGCGGGCCTTCTTCATCAAGGACTTCTACGAGAAGAAGGTCTTCCCCGAGCAGGGGCTCATCGCGCGGACGAAGGCGGCCGTCCAGAAGGAGAAGACGACCGTCTGGGTCATCCGGGGCCTCTCGGCCTTCATCGTCCTGCTCGTCCTCATGGGGATGATCCCGGCTTTCATCGGGCTGAAGCGCATCGTCGAGCCGATCAAGCGCCACGTCGCCGCCGCCCAGGAGTGCGTCGAGAAGGAGCCGTGCTCGATCCCGAAGGCCTACGGCATCTCGCGCGACCTCTACAGGAGCCAGCTCGAGATCGGCAAGCACCCCTTCATCTTCGCGATGTTCTTCCGCGGGGCGGCGTCCGGCGAGCTCTCGGACCTCCTCGGGAAGATCAACCAGAAGCTCTTCTTCGCGCGGGTCGCCAACCCGCTCATGAAGGAGGGCGAGGCCCGGATGGCCCAGCTCGACTGGGCGGGGCCCTACGACTACCGGACCTTTTTCGGCGCCCTCGAGAGCCACCTGAAGTGGTGGACGGTGAAGAAGGGCGTCGCCGGGCCCGACCAGAAGCCGCTCGTCCCGGCTTCCGAGCTGAAGATCGTCCCTCTCATCCAGTTCTGCCAGAACACGAAGGGGATGCCCTCGACCGCGCAGTCGAAGGAGATCGACGACTGGGTCACCTCGATCGCCACCGACGGCACGCCGGACCAGATCGTCGCGGCCTTCCTGAAGGAGGCGCCGAAGGACCCCGAGACGATCCAGGTGCCCGACCCCGGGGCGGCGATCCGCAAGTTCGAGGAGTTCTGGGCCGTCGCGAACCTCGCGCGGTGGGACTTCCAGCTGAACCAGCTGCTCGCCCTCTACGTCCAGAAGTACTCCGAGCTCCTCAAGGTCGAGGACCCTTCCTCGAAGGGCTACCTCGACCGGACGGCGGCGACGGGGAAGGAGTTCCGGGCGGTCTACGACAACACCACGAAGCACCTCGCGACCTCGAAGCCCGGGAGCAAGGAGTTCCCGGGGTTCGGCCCGGACGACTGGCGCCGGAACTTCGACGCCGACTACGACAAGCTCATGCGCTTCACGATCGTCGTCCCGGGCGTCGTGAACGAGAACGTCAGGAACCGGATCAAGGGCCAGATGGACTCGGACTGGAAGAACCTCGAGGCCCAGGTCCTGGCTTACGCCTACCTCGTCGTCCCGGACCCGCAGAACCCGTCGAAGAAGTCCTGGAGCCCCTCCGCGGCGGCGATCTCGCCGATGCTCGCCGAGGTGACGGCGTATGCCGACCTGGCGGCGTTCGAGGTGGCCGAGAACCCCGCGGGCGTCGTCGAGGAGGCGTTCCGGAAGTCGACGCCGGCCGACCAGAAGGCGACGCTCGAGGCCTTCTCGAAGAAGCAGGTCGACGCCAGGGCGAAGGCGACGGCGAACGTGGTCGCGATCGCGGGAATTCCACCCGACCAGAAGGCGCTCTGGCAGGATTCCACCCTCGCGGCTTTCGTCCCTCGGACGGCGGACCTCGCCCTGGTCTACCGCGTCCTCCCGTACACGCAGCAGTTCCTCGACCGGTCCATCGGGCCGACGTGCCCCGAGAACGTCTGCTTCACGCGCAACCACGCGCAGCAGATGATCCCGCTCGGCGTCTCGTACATCAGCTTCGCGGAGGCCTCCTCCATCGCGACGCGCCCCGACGTGGACCAGCTCGCCCAGGCGCACGCCGAGACCATGGTCGACTACCTCAGGCGCTACATCGACCGCTTCGCCGGGCGAGGCGGCGGCGGGGGCGGCGGCGGGTTCGTCGTGCCGGGCGCGGCGCTCCGCGCGAATTCCTGGCGCGAGTTCCAGGCCGCGATCACCCGGTGGAGCCCGGAGTCGCAGGGCGGGGACGCCCCCGTGACCGACATGTCGGGCGCCCTCGCGTTCGACGACGTCCAGACCTTTGCGGCCTCCAACCGGAGGCTCAACTCGGTCCTCGCGCACTACAAGAGCAAGGCGGCTCCGGCCCGGCGCTCGAGCGGCCCCGCCAAGGCCCCCCCCGAGCTCGTCGCCGCCGCGGAGCTCTTCAAGAACAACGTCGTCCCGCTCCCCGAGCAGGAGCTCAAGGCGTGGCGGCAGCTCTCGCTGGCCCAGGACGGGGTCTCCCTCCGCGGATTCCACGCCTTCTCGCGCAGCCCGGCGGTCCGCCGGAGCAGCTACGGCCGGCAGCTCGTCGCGGTCGAGAACCGGGGCGCGAACCTGATCCGGGACGCGATCCAGCCCTCCTTCCAGCAGGCGGCCGAGCCGGTCGTCAGGAAGATCCGCGAGCAGTGCCTGGGCCAGTTCCCGTTCGTGAGGGAGAGCCAGCTGCGCCAGGAACGCGTCGCCTACGCGTCCGGAAGCTCACTCAAGCCCGGCGGGACCGGCAACACCGCGACCTACCGCCTGGATCTCGCCTCCATCAGCCAGGGGCACTTCTCCGGGGTCCTGACCGATGTCGGGGCCCTCGCCGACGAGTACGCCCTGAACCCGATCCTCTGGGGCTTCGAGCCGCAGTTCGACTTCGTCGGCGACGCCTCGCGGGGCCTCCTCGCGGTCGGGCGGGGGTGGCAGACCTTCCTCTTCGGGGGCGGGAGGTCGACGTCCGTCATCAAGGAGCACAAGGTCGAGATCCGGCCGCTCCCGTTCACCCCGAGCCCCGGCAAGCGCTTCATGGGCGACCGGATCAACTCCCTTTTCCTGTTCGACCGGTCCGTCGTCGTCCGCCCCTCGACCGACTTCAAGACCGGACGCCAGCCGAGCCCGTACGTCTGGCGGCTCGGGCCCTCGGACGCGCCGATGTCGATCACCGGGCGCGACGAGGAGTCGAAGGCCGGCTGGACCGGGAGCCTCGAGGCCTACGGCGGGCCTCTCCGCTTCTTCTACTTCGTGAGGATCGCCAGCGAGGAACGCGGCCGCGACGACTCCTCGGACGACCCGGAGCGGGAGAGGGAGAAGGAGAAGATCTGGACGATCCGCGTCGTGATCCCGAACGCCCTGCAGCGGACCGAGCCGCTCGAGGGGCTCTTCGAGCTCGCTTTCGACGAGCCGATGCCGCCCATCCTCCCGAACTGACGAAATTCCGGGGGGCCCGTTCCGCGGGCCCCCCTCTCCCTTCACGGCCGCAGAACTGACGAGGTGATCGAGTGGCAGCTTGGGGTCTTTTCTCGAAGCTGAAGGAGGGGTTCTCTGGAGCGGACGGGCCCCCGCGGACGGAGGCGTACGCCCTCCACCTCTACGGAAAGCTCCCGATCTACAAGGACTTCATCTCCACCGGGTTCACCGAGGAGGGGTCGAAGGACTTCCGGGACTGGCTCGGAAACGGCTTCAGCCGCCGCTGGTCGCTCCTCGAGGAATACAAGGGGACCGAGATCCCGCTCCACACGTTCCTCCTCTGCCTGCCGGGAGGGAAGCGGGCCGTCGCCGGCGTGCTCTGGGGGAGCCACGACGAAGGGGGGCTCCGGCAGTTTCCCTTCACGCTCTTCTCCGTCGTGCCCCAGGGGAGGCCGGCCGCCGACCCGTTCGTCGCGCTCTCCCACCTCGAGGTCTTCGAGGAGAGGGCGGCCTACATCCGCCGTAATTTCCTCCAGGGGCGGACCGTCAGCTCCTTCTACGAGGGCTTCCGGGGGGCGCGGGTCGAGATCCCCGTGAAGCGGCCCGCCAGGATCGCCGAGGGGATCGAGAAGGAAGCGAAGGGCGTCACGCTCGGCGAGTTCGCCGAGTCGCTCTTCGGCGCCGCCGCGGCGTCCGAGTGGCCCGGGTTCCTGGCGCGCCTGAGGAGCGCCTGCGCGGGCTCGAAGGGAGAGGGGGCGGGGGCCGTCCGGCTTCCCCTCGGCAACCTCCTCCCTGCCGAGCTGCAGGTCCAGGTCTGGCTGACGTGGCTCTCGGGGGAGGGGGTCCTCGACGAGCGCGGCCCGTCGGGGACCCTCGTCTGCCGTTCGGGGGGGCGTTCGCGGGCGGTCCTCTTCTTCCGGGACCTCCGCCCCGAGGACTTCCTCCTCCTTCACCCGACGGCCCGCGACTACGAGTTCGTGGAGGAGACAGCCCCGGCAACCCCGGAAGAGACCTCCCCGGCGACCGGCGAAGCGGGTGTCACGCCCGCCGAGGGAAGCGGCGCGGAGACGCCTCCGGCCGTCCCGGAGCCGCACGGCTGGAACGCTCCGCTGTCGGCGTTCCTTCGCCCCGGGAATGGGAAGGGCTGAAGGTGCCGGAAGTCACAGCGATGTCGGCCCGGCCGGCCGCAACCTTGAATTCGCGAGAAACGACCCCTAACTTATAGCTCGGAAGCTGCCGAAAGGAGGAAGCAAGACATGTCCCAGGCTGATTATTTTCTGAAAGTGGACGGTGCTCCCGGGGAGTCGATGGACAAGAAGCACAGCGGCGAGATCGAGCTGATTTCGTTCGGTTTCGGTGCCTCGCAGGTCGGGTCCGCGTCCTACGGGAAGGGCCTCGGCGCGGGCAAGGTCCAGATGCGGGACTTCAGCTTCGTCATGAAGGCCAACAAGGCCGGCCCGAAGCTCTTCCTGGCCTGTGCCCAGGGCACCGGCATCAAGACGGCCGTTCTCACCTGCCGCAAGGCCGGCAAGGTCCAGCAGGACTACCTGAAGGCCACCTTCACCGCCCTCCT
>CALMDF010000043.1 GCA_937864895.1 uncultured Holophagales bacterium
CAACCATCCGCACGGGGGCGGGGCTCGGGAGCGGGGGGCGCACGCCCATCGCCCCGCGCGCGGCTCCGGGCCCCGTGAGCGCGGGGCGCCGCGCCGCCGCGCTCGCCCTCGACCTCTGCGAGATCCTCCTGAACGAGGACCACCCCGTTCTCGTCACGGAGGTGGCCGGACTCCTTCGCACGACGACGAAGATCGACGCGAAGGCCGTTCAGGACTTCCTCTTCCGCCGCTCGATCGACGGGAACCCGGCGATCCTCCGCGCCGGCTCGGAGAACCTCGACACCGCCCGCCGTGCGGCCCTGATCGCCAAGCTCGAGGCGCAGCAGGCGAGCCTCGGCAGTCTCGCCGCCGCCGGTCGCTGAGGCCCGGGCCCCGGCACGGGAAGACCCGCTTCCCGGGCCCTCCTGCGGTTCCGGCTCAGCCGATCGTCCGAAGGTTCAGCGCCCGGCTTCCTTCTTGTTGAAGCGCTTCAGGATCCACTCCTGGACGGCTTCCTTTCCCTTCGCTCCCGCGGTCGCGAGCTCTCCCTCTTTTGCGACCTCGGCCACGCGCAGCGCGTTGTCGGAGAGGACGATCGCGGGGAGGCCCTTCGCCGGGTCGATCCCGTAGCGATCCAGGAGGGCGCGGTTCTTCGAGCCGGCCGACACGTCCACGAAGACGGGGACGAACTGGCCGAAGAACGCCGTGAGGAACGGCTCCTCGTAGATCGTGTCGTTCACGACGCGGCAGGGGGCGCAGTCGTTCGTTCCGAAGTTCACGAAGAGCCGGCGTCCGGACTCTCCGGCGGCGTGCGAGGCCGCCTGGATCGCGAGGGCGCCGTCGCTCGTCGTGTCGTAGATCGGAACGTCTTCGGCAGGCGGGGCGGGGGGCTCGGTGAGCGCCGCGAAGGGGGTGACGGCGAGGAGCATGGCGGCGGCGAGGCGAAGGGTGGGGTTCATCGGTTCCTTTCGGCGGCGGGAGCGGTCAGTTCGGTCGGACGGGGGCGCCGGAGTCGGTGCGCGAGCCCTCGAAATCGGTGCGGATCGGGCCGAAGTTCTTCTCGTAGACGGCGAGGTTCTGCGCGAGGGCGTTCAGGAACTGCTTAGCGTGGACGGGGGTCGTCAGGACCCTGCTGAGGACCCGGACGTCGCTCCGGCCGGGGACGGCGCGTCCGAAGTCGAAAACGAACTCGGCGGGGTTGTGCATGATGTTGAGGAGGTTCGCGTACACGCCGCTGGCCACGGCGTCGTCGATGGAGAACTGGAGGGCCGGGGGACCGGGAGGACCGTCGGCCTTCGGGGGGACTTCAGCCATTGAGACACCTCATGATGCGAACCTCGCACGGGTCCGCAAGAAGGATGCCATTTTACCCGTCCCCCTCCGGACTTCGGGACCCTACCGTCACCGGTGCGGCGGACCGTAAGATCCGCCGATGAAGAGAGCCCCGCAGGTCGTCCTGGCCGCCCTTCTCGCCGGTCTGGCCCCCTTCGGGCAGGCCGCGGCCGGGGCGGAAGTCCCCGAGCTCCTCGAAGTCGACGCCGCCTGGGCCCGCCGGGCAGAAGGCGCGAAGGGCGGGGAGGCCCTCGAGGGGGTCGTGGCCCCCCTCGTCGCCGCGGCGCGGAAGGCCGTCGCCGTCCACCCGCGGAACCTCGACGCCCGCTGGAGGCTGATGCGCGCCCTCTACTTCCAGGGAGAGCACGCGACGACCGGGGCCGAGGCGAAGAAGAAGGTCTTCGACGAAGGGAAGCGCCTCGGCGAGGAGACGCTCGACCTGGTCCGGCAGGAGGCGGGTGCCGCCGCCGGGAAGGACCTGTCGAGGGCGACCCCCGACGAGCTCGTGCCCTACGTGAAGGGTCGGACGGACGTGACCGCGTGCTTCCTCTGGTCCGCCGTCGACTGGGGCAAGTGGGCCCTCGTCTTCGGCAAGACCGCGGCCGCGCGCCAGGGGGCGGCGGCGAAGATCCGCGACTACGCGACGGCCGTCGTCCGCCTCGACCCCGCGTTCGACGAGGGGGGCGGGTACCGGGTCCTCGGGAGGCTCCACCACCAGACGCCCTCGATCCCGTTCGTCACGGGCTGGGCCTCGCGGTCCGAGGCGCTGAAGGCCCTCCGCGCCGCGGTCGAGGTCGCGCCCCGCAATTTCGTCAACCGGCTCTACCTCGCCGAAGCGCTCCACGACTACGAGAAGGCGCGCCGCGGCGAGGCGGTGCGGATGCTGGAGGCCCTCGTCAACGAGACGCCCACCACCGCGCTGGCCGTCGAGGACGCGAGGGCGCAGGAAGACGCCCGGGCGCTCCTCGCGGCCTGGAAGAAGGGGTGACAGGGCGATGAAGGACCGGATCCGCAACGCGATGGCCCGCATCGTCGCCACTGCCGAGAGCCGCCCGCAGCTCTCCGCGGTCGAGGCGGCGCCGCGACCCCAGAAGAAGGAGATCATCGAGCTCATCCGCCTCTTCCAGGAGGTCGTCTACCCGGGCTACTTCGGCGACACCGTCCTCTACCGCGACAACCTTCGCGACCACCTTGGCGACGTTCTCTTCCGGATCCACCTCCGCCTCTCCGACGAGGTGGAGAAGGCGATCGAGGCCGTCGAGGGGCGGGCCTCCGCCCGGAAGCACGCGCGGGAGATCGTGACCACGCTTTTCGAGCGCCTCCCCGACGTCGCGGACCGCGTCGCGGAGGACGTGCAGGCGGCCTACGACGGAGACCCGGCGGCGCAGGGCTTCGACGAGCTGATCCTCGCCTACCCGGGCGTGAAGGCGGTCTTCACCTACCGCATCGCCCACGAGCTGCACCGCCTGGGGGTCCGCCTGATCCCCCGCGTGATGACCGAGTTCGCCCACAACGAGACGGGGATCGACATCCACCCGGGCGCGACGATCGGCCGGTCGTTCTTCATCGACCACGGCACCGGCGTCGTCATCGGGGAGACGACGTCGATCGGGGACCGCGTGAAGATCTACCAGGGCGTGACGCTGGGGGCACTCTCGTTCCCGAAGAACGAGCACGGCGAGCTGATCCGCGGCGTGAAGCGCCACCCGACCGTCGAGGACGAGGTCGTCATCTACGCCGGCGCGACGATCCTGGGGGGCGGCACGGTGATCGGCCGCGGGAGCGTCATCGGCGGCAGCGTGTGGCTGACGACGTCGGTGCCGCCCTACACCCGAGTGACCCTCGCGGGGGAGCAGCTCCGGTTCGAGCCCCGCGCGGTCCCGGGCCGGCCCGGGACGGGCGTCGATCCCGCCTGAAGGTCAGGCCGCCGGCGGGTCCCAGCGGTCGACCCTCGCGGGCGGAGCGTCCTCGAGGAGCCGGGCGACCGACCTTCCCGTGCCCGGGACGACGAGGGAAGGCGCGAGATCGGCGAGGGGCGCGAGGACGAACCGCCTCTGGGCGAGCCGCGGGTGGGGGACGACGAGCCCCGGCAGGTCGAGCTCGAGGTCCCCGTAGAGCAGGAGGTCGAGGTCGAGCGGGCGGGGGGCGTCGCGCGTCCCTGAAGGAAAGCGCCCCGCCTCGGCCTCGAGGCCCTGCAGGAGAGCCAGGAGCGCGAGAGGAGACAGGTGCGTCCGTCCCGTCGCGACGGCGTTGACGTAGTCGGCCTGGGGGGGGCCGCCGACGGGCGCCGTGCGGTAGAGGGGGGAGCGCGAGAGGGCCTCGACGTGACCGGAAAGGCCCGAGAGGGCCTTCGCGAAAGCGAGCTCGGGCGCGCCGACGTTCCCGCCGAGGCCGATGACGACCTCTACCGCGGCGCTAGTAGTCGTCTTCGCTCTCCGCGTCGCCCGCCTCGAGGCTCGGTCCCTCGCCCAGCGGCAGCTCCTCGTCGTCGAGCGCGGCCTTGGCCGCGGGATCCTCGGGCTCGACGCCGATGTCCTCGTCGTCGCGGTTGCGTTCGAAGAGGTCCGGATCGGCGAACTCGTCGCGCTTGGCGCGACGGGCGGCGATGAGCGCGGCCGGAGAGGTGTCGCGCGGAGGCGCGTCCTTCTGGTCGGCTCCGCACTTCGGGCAGAGGACGGGCGTTCTCCTCAGGTCGTAGAACTTCGTCCCGCACCGGAAGCATTCGTGTTTCTGACCGAGATCGGGCATTCGCTCCCTCAAAAAAGACGCCGGAACATAGCATCGGGTCCATGGTCGGTCAACGCGATCCGACGCGCGTTCCGACGAGGGCCGTCAGGCGGCTTGCCGAGCGGCTCCCCGCTCGCGGTCCGGAGCCGCTTACACTCGGCGCGTGAACGGGCTCCCGGAGACCTTTCCCGCGCCGGTCCTCCCGCCGGCGCCCTCGTGCTGACCTTCGACGTCCTCGCCACGGACGGCGAGGCGCGGCGCGGGAAGGTGACGCTCGACCACGGGAGCGTCGAGACGCCCGCCTTCATGCCCGTGGGGACCGCCGGCACGGTCAAGGCCGCCCGCTGGAGCGACGTCGCCGGCGCGGGCGCCGAGATCGTCCTGGCGAACACCTACCACCTGATGCTGCGGCCGGGCGGACACCTGATCCGGGAGATGGGAGGACTTCACCGCTTCGTCGGCTGGGACCGGCCGATCCTGACGGACTCGGGCGGTTTCCAGGTGATGTCCCTCGCGGGGAGCCGGAAGCTCACGGAGGAAGGGGTCCTCTTCCGGAGCCACCTCGACGGCAGCCCGCACCTTCTGACGCCCGAGAGGGCGGCCCGGCTCCAGCTCGGCGATTTCGGCGTCGACGTGGCCATGGTCCTCGACGAGTGCACGCCCTACCCGGCGACGCGCGACGAGGCGGCGCGCTCGATGGAGCTGACCCACCGCTGGGCGCGGCGCGGCCGCGAGGCCTTCGTCGCTCTCGGGGGCGGGGGTGGCCGAAGCGCACAGTTCGGGATCGTCCAGGGAGGGATGTTTCCGGACCTGAGGCGCGAGAGCGCGGCGGCGGTGGCCGCCCTCGGCTTCGAGGGGGTCGCGTGCGGAGGGGTCTCCGTCGGAGAGCCGAAGGAGGAGATGAGAGCGATCGTCGAGGCGACGGGGCCGATCCTGCCCGCGGGCCGGCCGCGCTACCTCATGGGTGTCGGAGACCCGCACGACATCCTCCACGCGGTGGCGAACGGCTTCGACCTCTTCGACTGCGTTCTCCCGACGAGGGCCGCCCGTCACGGCCTCGCCTACACCTCCCAGGGGAGGATCGTGATCAAGCAGGCGCGGTACCGGGCCGACGCCGCCCCGCTCGACCCGGCCTGTGCCTGCGCGACGTGCCGCTCGGCGTCGCGGGCCTACATCAGGCACCTCTTCATGCTCGGAGAGCCGACGGCGGGGACCCTCCTCACGGTTCACAACCTGACGGCCGTCCTTGACTTGATGAAGGGAATCCGTGAGGCTCTCGCGGCACGACGCTACGCGGCGTTCGCGGCCGAAGCCGCGCGGCGCCTCGATTTCGGGAAGGACACGCGATGAATCCGATCTCCCTCCTGCAGGCCGCCCCGGCGGCCCCGTCCATGAAGGACGGCCTGCTCCAGATGGTCCCCTTCCTCCTCATCTTCGTCGTCTTCTACTTCGTCCTCCTCGCGCCGATGAGGAAGCAGCAGAAGAAGACGAAGGAGATGCTCGCCCAGCTCAAGAAGGGCGACCGGGTCATGACCTCGGGCGGGATCTTCGGCACCGTCGCCCAGGTCGAGGACCAGGTGGTCTGGGTGAAGATCGCCGACACGGTCAAGGTGAAGATGGCCAAGAGCGCCATCACGAGCGTCGTCATCGAGCCGGAGGCGGGCAAGGATCAGGGTACCGCGGCCTGAGGCCGCGAGGCGCCCGCCCATCGTGCCGGTGGCGCCCCTCGTCCTGCTCCAGTCCTCCGACTGGCACGTCGGCTCCCCTCTCAAGGGGCGCGGCCTCGGCCTGACGGAGGAGTTCCGCGCCACCCGTCGCGACGAGGTGGATGCGGCGCCAGAACGCCTCCTGCGCGTCGCGCGGGACGTCCGCCCGGACGCCGTCCTCCTGCCGGGGGACCTCTGGGACGCCGAGAACGTCCCGCCGGCCCTTTTCCGGCGGCTCGTGGAGGCGTTCGCCTCCCTGGCCCCGTCCCCCGTCTTCGTGGCGCCGGGGAACCACGACTTCGCCGGTTCGGGCGGCTTCTACGATGACGAGTTCCTCTCCGCGCTCGGCCTCCCGGCGTGGCCCGCGAACGTCAGAGTCTTCCGGCGGCCGACGTGGCAGGTCCTGCCCGTGCCGGGCCGCGAGGACGCGGCGGTCACGGGGCGCGCCTGGCTTTCGCCGCTCCTCGAGGAAGGGCGTCCCCTCGTCCCGCCGCCACCGAGGGCCGGGGTGGATTTTCCTCTCCTGATGCTCCACGGCTCCCTCGAGAGCTACCGGGGGCCGGACGCCCCGTCGGGCGCGAAGCGAACGGCCCCTTTCTCCAGGGACGAGATCCTCGGGGCCGGGTTCGCCTGGGCGGCTCTCGGTCACCACCACGCCTTCGACGTCGTCGAGCGGCCCGACGGAAGCGCGGCCGGCGCCTACAGCGGCTCGCCCACGGGACGGGGGCTCGACGAGACGGGGCCGCGCTTCTTCCTGAAAGTGACGCTCGACCGCGAGGCCACCGCCCGCGTCGAGAAGGTCCCGGCGGACTGCCGCCAGGTCCTCGACCTCGGCCTCGACGCCGCGGGCCGGGAGGGCGACGCGCTGCGCGAGGCGGCCCTCGCCGCCCTCCTCGAGGCGGGAGCGACGCCGGGGGACCTCGTCCGGCTCACCGTCACGGGACGCCCGGGGGCAGGGACGAAACCGATCGCGGCCCTGGGCGACCTGAAGGGCCTCGTCGCCCACCTGACCCTGCGCGACCGGACCGTCACGGAGCCGGAGGCCCCCGGCGGCCGGGCGACGGCCGAGGGGCGGTTCGCCCTCGAGATCGAGGCTCGTCTCGCGGCGGCGAACGACGACCGGTCCCGCCGCGTGGCCGAGCTCGCGCTCGCCCTCGGGCGCGAGGCGCTCCTCGGACGCCTGCCGGGGCCGCCGCCGGTGGAGGAAGCCTGAGGATCGACCGGCTCGTCGTCGAGGGCTTCGGGCCTCTCGAGGGGGTCGACCTCTCCTGGGGAGAGGGGGAGCTCCTTCTCGTCCTCGAGCCGAACGAGACGGGGAAGTCGACCCTCTGCGAGGCGATCGTCGCCGCCCTCTACGGCCTGCCGAAGGGGCGTTCCGCGGCCGGCCGCTCCCGCGAGGCTCGAAAGCCCCGAAGCGGCGCCCCGAGCCGCCTCCTGATCGAGGTCTCCGGGGGCGGGAGCAGGCTCTCCGTCGAGCGCGACTTCGACGCGGGGACGCTCCGCGTCGTCGACCGGGAACGGGGTGAGGACCGCACGGCGGAGTTCCTCCGGCCCGGAGGACGGGACGCCGTCGGCGAGAAGGTGACCGGACTGACCGAGCAGCTCTTCCGGACGACGGCCTACGTCGGGCAGAACGTCCTCGACGGCGACGCCCTCGACGCCACTCTCACCGTCGAGCTCGCGCGGATCGCCGACTCGGGGGGCGGAGAGGCGAGCGTCGTGCGGGCGCTCCGGCTCCTCGACTCGGCCCGGACGCGGATGCCGGACGCGACGACGGGCGCGCAGGTCTCCGTGGAGACGGAGGTCGTCAGGTCGGGCCGCAGGGTCGAGGAGAAGCGCGCCGAGTCGGCCCGGCTCGCCCGGGCCCGGGAGGCCGCGGCGGAGGCGGCGGGGAAGCTCGCCCGGCTCACGTCCGCCCGGGACGAGGCGCGGCGGGCCGCCGCGCTCGCCGAGGTCGCGGTGGTCGAAAGCGAGCGAAGGAGTCTCGCCGCCGAGATGCACCGGCGCCGGGACGCGGCGCGGCGGCGCGAGGAGCTCGAGGCCGAGGCCGCTGCTCTCGCTCGGGAGGCGGGGCTCTTCAGGCCGGAGCCGCTCGCGGCCCTCGACGCGATCCGTGCGAGCCGGGGCTCGCGCCCGGAGGCTCTCGAGGCGGCACGAGGCGCGCTCGCCGAGCAGAGGAGGGCTGCGGCTTCGGAGGACCGCGATCGCCGCCGCCGGGCGGGGAAGCTCTCGGAGCTCCCTCCGGAGGCCCGGGGACGCCTGCGGACGCTCCTCCAGGGCGCGGCCGAGGCCTCCGAGGAGGCCTCGGCGGCCGAGGAGGCCCTCGAGGCGCAGTGGGAGGAGCTCCGTCGAGAGGGGCTCGAGGAGGACCTGCGCCGGCTGGACGGACTCTCGCCCGCGGAGCGCGACTTCGTCGCCTCGGCAGAGGAGAGCCGCCAGGGCCTGGAGCTCGCGGGGGTCCAGCTGGACCGCCGGGTCGCCGACGAGGGGGCCCGCGCCGCGATCGCCGCCGGAGAGCGCCGGGTCCTCGTTCGCCGTGCGCGGGCTCTCGTCGTGGCCGCGGGGCTGTTCGTGCCGCTCGTCGTCGGGGCGCTCCTGAAGCGCGGAAGCCTGGACGACCCGCTCGTCCTGACGCTCGCCGTCTTCGCGGGCGCACTGGCCGTCTACGGCAGCGTGGCCTGGGGCCGGGGGAGTGGCCACCGCAGGGCCGACGAGGCCCGCGCGCGGGAGGAGGAGGCGGCCGCGCGCGCCGAGGCGCTGGAGGTCAGGCGGAATCTCTCCGAGCTGCGCCTCCGGCTGGAACAGACGGCCCGGGGCGCGGGCTTCAGGGACGCGGCCGCGCTCGTGAAGGCCCAGAGGCGGGCCCGGGCGGCCGAGGAGAAGAGGCAACGGCTCGTCGAAAGGCGCGTGAGGCTCCACGCGGCCGCCGAGAGGCTGGAGGGCGCCGAGAAGGGCCTCGAACCCTTCCGGGAGGCGCTGGAGATCGCCTCGGGGCTGCCCACGCCGGACGAGGGGCGGAGGCTCCTGCAGATCCTGGCCGACCTCGAGAAGGCGGACCACGCGAACGCCGTGCGGGAGGAGGCCTCCGCGCGCGAGGAGGAGCGCCTCCGCGAGGAGGGGTCCGCCCTTGCGGCCATCGAGGAGCGCATCCGCGAGGTTCTGTCCAGCCTTTCCGTCCCTCCGGACCTCTCCCTCGCGGAGTCCTTCCTCTACGTCGACTCCGGGCGCGCGCGGGCCGCGCGGAGCCGGGAAATCCTCGAGGTGGAGCTCCCGGCCCTCCTGGCGACGCCGCCGGTCGAGGCGGACGGTACGGTGGAGGAGCGGCTCGAGCGGCTCTCGGAGGAGGTGGAGGCACGGCTCACCTCCCTCGGCGCCTCCCCGGCCGACCTGGACGCCTCCTCCGGGCCCGAGGCGGCGCGCCACCTGGCGGAAGCCGTCCGGGCACGGGCGGCCCTGCTCGAAGAAGAGCACTTGCGATCGCTCCTCGCCGTCCGTGAGGGCAAGAACGCCGGACTTCTGCTGCAGCGCGAGGAGCTGCAGGATCTCCGCGACCGAGAACTCGGAAAGGCTTCCCCGGATGGCCATGCGGCTACGA
>CALMDF010000044.1 GCA_937864895.1 uncultured Holophagales bacterium
GGATGTTCCGGCTCAGCGGGACGAGGAAGTGCCCCGCGTCGAGAATGAACGCCTCGTCGATCTTCCAGGAGATCCACGCGTCCTGGATGACGAACCCGGTGCTCGTCTGCTTCACGCCGGTGGCCGGGTTGACCTTCCCGAGGTTCCCGCTGTCGGTCTGGAAGAAGAAGGTGACGTCTTTTGCGACCTGGCCGCCCACGAGGAGGCGCGCGCGGCGGACGAAGAGGTTCTGGGCCGTCCCGCCCGTCGTGGCGCTCTGGGTCCAGTCGGCCCAGCCCTGGAACTGGAACCCGAACTTGAAGTTGACGTTGTCGTTGACCTTGATGACGGCCTGGGCCTCGGCGGCCGCGGGCGCCAGGAGGGCGGCGAGGGCGAGGGCCACGAGGGCGCGGCGGGCGGTCTTCACGCCTCTCCTCACTTCGCCACCGCCGAGACGGTCGGGATCATCCAGGGGAAGACGTAGGCCTGCAGAAAGACGAGGACCCCGACGAGGCACGCCAGGACGATCGAGTGCCAGAAGACGTAGCGGAGGATGACGCCCTCCTGCCCCTGCTGGTTCGTCGCGACGCTCGCGACGACGATGCTCTGGGCGTCGATCATCTTGCCCATGACGCCGCCGCTGCTGTTGGCCGCGGCCGCGAGGACCGGGCTGATGCCGAGCTTCTCGGCGCTGATCATCTGGAGGCCGCCAAAGAGGACGTTCGAGGAGGTGTCGCTGCCCGTCAGTGCGACGCCGAGCCAGCCGAGGAGAGGAGAGAAGAAGGGGAAGAGGAGGCCGGTCGAGGCGAAGGCGAGGCCCATGGTCGCGTCGAGGCCCGCGTAGCGCGTCGAGAAGCCGAGCGCGAGCATGGCGCCGATGGTCAGGAGGGAGATCCTGACCCTCATCAGCGTCCCCCAGAAGATCACCGCGAGCTCCTTGAAGGAGAAGCCGAGGAGGAGACCGCTCGCGATGCCGGAGAGAAGCAGGCTCGTTCCGGTGGCCGAGAGCCAGTTGAACGAGAAGACGGCCTCTTCCGGCTTCTCGGCCTTGACGACGGGCGGGGCCTTGATGACGGCCTTGTGGAGGTCCGGGACCTCCCACTTCACCATCGAGACGCCCTCGAGGAAGTTCGGGGATTCCTTCTTGCCGCCGTTGAGGACGTCCTTGACCTGCGGGAGGCCCCACGCGAAGACGAAGACGGAGAGCATGATCCAGGGCATCCAGGCCATCAGCGCCCGCTTCGGCGTGTGGATGGGCCGGTTCGCGGCCTCGCTCGCCCGCTCCTCGTGGTTCTCGTGCGCGAAGCTCCAGGTCTTCTTCGGCTGCCAGAACTTCAGGAGGAGGACCGTCGCCCCCATCGAGACGATGGCGCCGGCGATGTCGACGACCCAGGGGCCGTGATAGTTGCTGACGAGGAACTGCGTGATGGCGAAGCTGAGGCCCGAGGTGAGGCAGGCGGGCCAGACTTCCCACATCGCCTTGCGGCCGGCCATCGCCCAGACGAGCCAGAAGGGAATGAGGAGGGAGAAGAACGGGAGCTGCCGGCCGACCATGGCGGAAAGGTCGAGGACGTCGAGGCCCGTGACCGACGCCAGGACGACGATCGGCGTCCCGAGCGCGCCGTAGGCGACCGGGGCGGTGTTCCCGATCAGCGCGACGCCCGCCGCCAGCAGGGGCCGGAAGCCGAGCCCGATGAGCATCGCCGCCGAGATCGCGACCGGAGTGCCGAAGCCCGCGGCGCCCTCGATGAACGCGCCGAAGGAGAAGGCGATCAGGAGCGCCTGGATCCGGCGGTCGTCGGCGAGCCCCGCGACGGTGTGCTTGACCACCTCGAAGTCCCCCGACTTCACGGTGAGGTCGTAGACGAAGATCGCGCAGAGGACGATCCAGCCGATCGGGAAGAGGCCGTAGGCCGCCCCGTACACGGCCGACGTGAGAGCCAGCTTCGTCGGCATCCCGTAGACGAAGATCGCGACCCCGAGGGAGGTCGCGAGGCCCAGGAGCGCCGCCTTGTGCGCCTTCACGTGGAAGAACGCGAGCAGGCCGAGCAGCACTACCACCGGGAGCGCCGCCACGAGGGCCGAAAGCAGGAGATTTCCTGCCACCGGGGTGTATATCTGGGTCCAGGTCAACATCTGCCCCTCCTCATCCCTACTGGGTATGCCTAAGGATGAGGAAGACTGTACCTAGGTACAATGATGAAACTGCATCATTTTCTTGGTATTTTTACTTAGCCACTCCTTCCGGGAGGAGCGGGCTGGAATCGGCTGCCCCTTGCCCAGGCGCCGCAGCGGCACGGCCGGGGATGCGTCAGGCCGTCGCGAGACCCTCGCGGATGGCGAAGCGAGTCAGCTCGGCGGCCGAGTGGATCTCGAGCTTGTTCATGAGGTTCTGCTTGTGGACCTCGACTGTCTTCACGCTGATCGTGAGCTCCCGGGCGATCTCCCGGGGACGCATGCCGCCCGCCAGGAGCGTCAGGACCTGCCGCTCGCGCGGGGTCAGCGACGCGAGGGACGGGGCGCCCGGCGCCGCCGTCCGGCGGACGAGCTCCTCGACGACGAGGCCGGCGATCGAGGGGCTGAGGTAGGTCTTCCCCTGAAGGGTCGTCCGAATCGCCAGGGCCAGCTCCTCGAAGGCCCCGTCCTTGAGGACGTAGCCGAGCGCGCCGGCGCGAAGGACCTCGGCGACGAAGCGCCGGTCCGCGTACATCGAGAGCGCAACGATCCGCGTGGCGGGCAGCTCGGCGAGGATGAGGCGCGTCGCCTCGACACCGTTCAGCTCGGGCATCGCGATGTCCATGACGACGACGTCGGGCCGGAGGAGGCGCGCCTGGGAGACCGCCTCCCGGCCGTCCGCCGCCTCCCCGACCACCTGCATCTCGGCCTGCTGGGCGAGGAGGGTCCGCAGGCCCTCGCGGACGATCCGGTGGTCGTCCACCAGGAGGATGGTCGTGCTCATTCTCCCTCTCCCGCAGCCTCGGTCCGGTAAGGTAGCACGAGCGTGACGGCCGTCCCCTCCCCGGGGGCGGACCGGATCGACACGCTCCCGCCGAGATCGTCGAATCGCTCCTGGATGCTGAAGAGACCGAAGCTCCGCCGCTCGTCCGGAGGGGCCGCGGACGGCTCGAAGCCACGTCCGTCGTCGCTCACGGTCGCCTCGACCGCGTCCTCGCGCCAGCGCAGGAGGACGCCGGCGCTCCCCGCGCCGGCGTGCTTGACGACGTTCAGGAGAAGCTCGCGAACGGCCGAAAAGACGAGGAAGCGGCGCTCCTCTCCGATCTCCCTCGGCTCGCCTTCGCTCACGAACCGGAAGGCGAGGGCGTGCCGCTCCTCGAAGCTCTCCCCAAGCCACTCGAGCGCGGCCTCGAGTCCGAGCTGGTAGAGGATCGGGGGGCTCAGCTCCCAGGTCAGGGCCCGCGTCTCGCGCACCGCCTCGCCCACGAGCGCGTGCACGGCCTCGAGGTCGGGCGCGAAGGGCGTCCCCTTCGCCTGCTGGCGGAGCGCGCCGAGCCGGACCTTCCCCATCGAGAGGGTGGCGCCGAGCCCGTCGTGGAGCTGGGCGGCGATCGTCCGCCTCTCCCGCTCCTCCACGCGCGTCAGCTCCGCCGCGAGCCCCCGGAGCTTCCTCCGGGTGCCGTCGAGCTTCTCCGCCATCCGGCGCCGCTCGCTGATGTCCTGGACGATCCCCTCGTAGTGGTCGAGGCGCCCCGTCTCGTCCCGGACGGCGCGCGCGTTCTCGAGGACCCAGATCAGCTCGCCGTCCTTCCGCCGCACCTGCGACTCGAAGCCGCGGACCTCCTCCCGCGTGGAGAGCGCCTCCTCGAACCGCTCGCGGCTCGCCGGGTCGACGTAGAAGTCGCGGCGGATGTCCCGCACCGCGGCGATCATCTCGGCCGGAGATCGGTAGCCGGCCATCTCCGCGAGGGCGGGGTTGACGGTCGCGAAGCGGCCCGAGGGGGTCGACTGGTAGATCCCCTCCGCCGCGTTCTCGAAGATGCTCCTGAGGTTCGCCTCCGCCACGCGGAGGGCCCGCTCCGTCCGCTCGCGCTCCACGATGTCCCGCCGCCGCTCCTCGTTCGCCCGCGAGAGCTCCTCGGAGCGGACGCGGATCGTCTCCTCGAGCCGCTCCTGGTGCTCGCGCAGCGCCTGCTCCGCGAGCTTCCTCCGGCTGATGTTGAGCGCGAGGACGGCGTTCAGGACGCCGAGGAGGATGAGCGCGCCGGCGCCCCCGAGGAAGACTGACCGGTACCGTGCGAAGTTGGACTCGGGGAGGTTCACGACCTCGCTCCCCGCCGGCAGGCGCGAGACCGGGATCCCCCAGCGGACGAGCTGGTCGTTGTCGAAGAGGTACCGCCCCGGGAGGTCCCTCACGACCGGGATCGACGCCGGCGCCTCGCCTCGGAGGACGCGGAGCGCGATCTTCCCGGCCGTCTCGCCCTGGTCGAAGCCGCTCGTCAACTTCCCGCCGACGAGCCCGAGGCCGAGGTTGAAGTCCCACGCGCCGTAGACGGGGACGCTCGACGCTTCGGAGACGAAACGCATGCTCTCGTCGTACCCGAAGACCGTCCCGTCCGCGTCTCGCGAGAAGAAGGTGAAGAAGACGAGGCTCCTCGGCGGGAGCGCCCGGAGCCTCTCGAGGAGCTTCGGCATCGGCAGGCCGTCGAGCGGCTCGAGCGGGACGCGCTTCCAGGACGGCCCGAGCTCGGCGAGCCGGGCCCTCACGACGAGCCCCGTCTCGGTGTCGTCGTTCACGACGTAGATACGCCGCGTTCCCGGGTGGAGAGAGAGGGCCGTCTCGAGGCTCGCGCCGAGGTCCGCGTCCTCGCTCACGCCGGTGAAGAGCGCCTTCCCCCTCAGCCTCTCCTCCCGGAAGTAGTTCACGCCGCAGAAGACGACCGGGGCGCCCGGGAAGACGTCGTCGCGGTGCTCGACGAGGAAGTCGAGCGCGCGGTCGTCCACGGCCACGACGAGGTCGATGCGGTGATCGGCGTACTTCCGCCGGTAGACCTCCGGGAGCTGCGCGACGTGGTCGGCCTCCCAGAAGCGCTTCGTGTCCATGTACTCGACGAAGACGTTCTCGACGCCGAGGACCGGCTCCAGGACCGAGGTGATACCCCGATGCTCGTCGTCGGCCCACTTGTAGCCCTTGTAGTAGGAGTGGAGGACGAGGACGCTGTGGCCGGAGGCGGCGTCCGGCGCCGCCCACGCCCGGAGCGACGGCCCGGCGACGATCGCCAGAGCGGCTACGAGGACGCGCCGGCGTCTCCCCCCTCCCCGCCGGAAGCGGAAGGACCACGGCCGGTTCGGGCCGGGGATTTCGCCCACGCCCCGAGTTTACCCTAGAAATTTCTAAGTAAATTCATTTAGTCTTGCGCGTGGCCCACCGGGGCGGGGCTCCGGGGCCGAGGAGGTCGCGATGTTCGAGACGTTTCGGGCACGTGCCGAGGCCGTCAGCGCGGAGGTCCACCGGGCGGGGACGCCTGGCGAGGCGCTCCGCCTCGTCGAGGAGCTCCTCGCCGGCGAAGGCGTCGCGGGACCTTCCGGCGCCCGGGCCGTCTGGGCCGCGGGGCCGCTCGCCGCATCCCTCGACCGGGAGCGCCTCGCGCGGGAGCTTCCCGGCCTCACGTTCGACGTGACGCGCGAGGCCGCGGCCGCGAGCCGCGTCGGCGTCAGCGAGATGGAGTGGGGGCTCGCCGACACCGGCACGGTCGTCCAGGACGCGACCGACCCCGCCCTGAGGCTCGTCTCGACGCTCCCGGAGGTCCACGTCGCGCTCCTCCCCGCGGATCGCATCCTCCCCTCTCTCGCCGACGTCCTCCCGAAGCTCGATCCCCGGACGGCGCCCTACATCTCGTTCGTCACCGGCCCGAGCCGGACGGCCGACATCGAGAGGGTCCTGACGATCGGGGCCCACGGGCCCGTGAGGCTCGTCGTCGTCGTCCACGGCGAAGCCGCCGCCGGCGCGGAGGTGGCGTCGTGACGACGATGACGTTCCACAGAGAGATCGCCGAGGCGCTCGGCAACCCGGACCTCGCCGGCGCGCTCGGGCGCTTCTACGAGGCGTACCCCGTCAGCCGCGCGAAGGCGTACCAGGGGGTCGACTTCGAGGCGGTGCGGACCCGCATCGCCGCGATCAAGGGGGACGCCGCCGGGCGCCTCTCCGAGCTGGCCGCGCGGTTCACGAAGGAGGCCGAGGCCCGCGGCGCGAAGGTCGTCCTCCTGCGGAGCCCCGAGGAGGTCCGGCGCTACATCGTCGACCTCGCCCGCGAGAAGGGCGTGAAGAAGGTCGCGAAGTCGAAGTCGATGGCCTCCGAGGAGGTCCACCTCAACAAGGCTCTCGTCGAGGCCGGGATCGACGTCAAGGAGACGGACCTCGGCGAGTGGATCATCCAGCTCGCCGGCCAGCGCCCCTCGCACATGGTGATGCCCGCGATCCACCTGACGAAGGAGGACGTCGCGGAGATCTTCAGCAAGGAGGTGGGCGAGCGGCTCGCGACCGACATCCCTCGCCTCGTGAAGGTGGCGAGGAAGGAGCTGCGCCCCGCCTTCCTCGAGGCCGACATGGGGATCTCGGGGGCGAACGTCGCCGTCGCCGAGACCGGGACGCTCGTCCTCGTCACGAACGAGGGGAACGCCCGCCTCGTCACGACCCTCCCGCGGATCCACGTCGCCATCGTCGGCCTCGAGAAGCTCGTCCCGCTCTTCACGGACGTCGTCCCGATCCTCACGGCCCTCCCCCGCAGCGCGACCGGCCAGCTGATGACGAGCTACGTCTCGATGATCACCGGCGCCGCGCCGAACACGGACGGGACGCCGAAGGAGCTGCACGTCGTCCTGATGGACCACCGGCGGACCGAGATGGCGGCCGACCCGGTGTTCAAGGAAGCGCTCCAGTGCATTCGCTGCGCCTCCTGCCTGAACGTCTGCCCCGTCTACCGCCACGTCGGCGGCCACGTCTTCGGGGACGTCTACACGGGCGGCATCGGCACCATCCTGACGGCCTGGACCGGGGCGATGGAGCGCTCGAAGGAGATCCAGGGCCTCTGCATCCAGTGCGGCAACTGCGTCGGCATCTGCCCCGGGAAGATCGACATCCCCGAGCTCATCGTCGAAGTCCGCCGCCGCCAGGTGAAGGACAAGGGACAGCCCTTCGTCCAGAAGGCGATCTTCTCGGTCGTCAACAACCGGCGCCTCTTCCATTCGGTCCTCCGCTCCGCCTCGCTCGCCCAGAAGCCCTTCGAGAAGGACGGGTTCGTGCGCCACCTGCCGTTCTTCCTCTCGGGCCTCGCCGACTTCCGAAGCCTCCCGGCCATCGCCGAGAAGCCCTTCCGCGACACGTTCAAGGCGATCCCGCAGAAGAAGGGCACGCGCAAGGCCGCGTTCTACGCCGGCTGCCTCATCGACTTCGCCTACCCCGGGATGGGCGAGGACGTCGTGAAGGTCCTCAACGCCGGCGGCGTCGAGGTGACGTTCCCCGAGGCGCAGACCTGCTGCGGCGCCCCCGCGCGCTACAGCGGCGCTTACGAGGTGGCTGCGCAGAACGCCATCGACAACCTCGAGGCGCTCCTCGCCGAGGACGTCGACTGGGTCGTCTCGGCCTGCCCCACCTGCACGACGGCGCTCCGCCACGAGTTCGCGCGCTCGCTCCGGAGCACGGGGAGGACCGACTGGGTCGTCAAGGCGGAGGCGCTCGCGGAGAAGGTCGTCGACTTCTCCTCCCTCGTCACGAAGCTCGTCGACGAGGGTTCGCTGAAGATCGACGCGCGAAAGCTCGGCTCCGTGACCTACCACGACTCCTGCCACCTGAAGCGGACCCTGCACGTCTTCGAGGAGCCGCGGGCGCTCCTGGAGAAGGCCGGCCACGAGGTCGTCGAGATGAAGGAGTCGGACACCTGCTGCGGGATGGGCGGCTCCTACTCCCTCAAGTTCCCCGAGATCAGCAAGCCCATCCTCGAGAAAAAGCTCGCGAACATCCGCGAGACGAAGGCCGGCACGGCCGTCATGGACTGCCCCGGCTGCGTCATGCAGATCCGCGGCGGCTTCGACAAGAAGGAGAGCCCCGTCGAGGTGCAGCACATCGCGAGGCTCCTGGCGCGGGCGGTCGACCGGGAGGCGGCAGCCGACGACGCGAAGGACGCCTGACCCCGGGCTCAGCCCGGCGGCCGGGTCTCATCGCCGCCCGGCGTCGCCGTGGGCGAGGGAACGGGCGGGGGGAGGGCCACGTCCGGCGGTGGAACCGCGGGTCCCTCGACGGCGTCGTCGAGCGGCGCCCCGTCGAGGAGCCCGTCCTCGGGCGCCCCGGGTTCCTCGACCGGCTCGACGACCGCGTCGGGCGGCGTCCAGCGAAGGACGACGGGCGTGGCGAGCTCGGCCGCGAGCTCCTCGTCCGTCAGGGCGCCCACCGACCGGAGGCGGTAGAGGCACGCGTTCACGAGCCTCGCGAACCCGCGCGAGAGGACGCCGCTCGCGAACGACCCCTGGTACTTGACCGGGCCCGGGATGAGCGAGACGAGAAAGGCGCTCTCTCTCGGCGTCAGGTCCGAGGGGTTCCTGCCGAAGTAGTGGCGCGAAGCGGGGCCGAGACCGTGCAGGCCCGGCCCCCACTCGATGACGTTCAGGTAGATCTCGAGGATCCGCCGCTTCCCGAGGGTCGGCTCGAGAAGCAGCGCGAGCGCCGCCTCCTGGAGCTTCCGCCGGTAGCTGCGCTCCCGCGTGAGGAAGAGGTTCTTGGCGAGCTGCTGGGTGATCGTCGAGGCGCCGCGGGCCCTCTGCCCGCGGACCCAGTTCATCGACATCGCCACCGGGACCTCGCTCAGGTCGAGCCCTCTGTGCCCCCAGAAGTTCGCGTCCTCGGAGATGAGAAGCGCCCGGAGGAAGAGGGGCGGGACGTCGTCGAGCGGAACGAAGTCCGGGCTCGCGGGATCGACCGTCACGGGGACCTCCCGCCCGTCGCGTCCCGTCATGACGCGCCGGAAGGGCCCGCGGAACCTCTCGAGCGCGGGGAGCGGCCTCGAGGGCGGGTGAAAGTCCAGGCGCTCCTCGACGACGAACGACCTCGGGTCGAGCATCCGGCCCGTGACGCGGGCCTCGAGCGCCGCGCTCCCGAGGTCGCCCTCGGTCGCCGGGAGGTCGAGACCCGAGGCCGCGAGGAGCGACGCCAGCTCGAGCCGCGGGATCGAGGCCTCGAGGTCGAACCACAGGTCCCGGGGCGCCCAGGCCGCGACGACCCGTCCCCTCGCGCGGAGGCCCGCGGCCGATCCCGACGCGCAGGCGACGTCGAGAAAGCGGGCGTCCCGGTGGAGCGTCGCCGAGACGGAGCCCTCGGCGTCGAACGGCTCGCCGAGGGCCGCCGCGCGGGGCGCGTCCTCCTC
>CALMDF010000045.1 GCA_937864895.1 uncultured Holophagales bacterium
TCGCCCGTCAGGCGCGGCTCGAGGAGCGTCAGGAGGCGCGCGGGACGGACCGACCAGAAGAGGGCCCCCTCCTCGGCGCGCATCGCCGACGCGCGCGCCGACCGGCCCAGCTCCCCGGCCGTCGGGAGGAGCTGGACGGCGGAGACCCCGGCGGCGAGGAGCGCCGCGAAGAGGAGGGCGGCGAGCCGCCGCCGCGCCTCGGGGAGACGGCGGGCGCGCGCGTCGAGAAACGCGCGGCCGAGCGCGAGGGCCGCCCCGCCCGCGGCCCCGGTCGCCGCGACGACCGGCTCGCCCCCGAGGAGCGAGAGCCCGAGAGCGAGGCCCGCGATCCCGACGCGCCGCCACGCCCCCTTCCCGTCGGCCGGGTCGAGCGTCCCGAGCGCCACGAGGGCGAGGGGGAGCGGCGCCATCGAGGCGACCGTCGTGAAGAGGAGCGGGACGGTCTGGAAGACGCCCGAGAAGAGGAGGACGAGGGTCCCTCCCGCCGCCGCGCCTCTCGAGACGCCGAGCCACCGGAGCGCCGCGAAGGCGAGGAAGAGGACGAGGGCGACGTGGAGGAGGAAGAGGCCGGTCGTCCCCGCGAGCGGGACGAGCCAGGTGCCGGGCCAGAAGACCGCCGCGTTCGGGTTCGCGGCGAGCGCCCGCCCCGCGCCGGACGCGTCGTTCCAGAGGGGCGCCTCGCCCGCGGAGAGGAGGCGCGCCGTGACCTCGCGGAGCGGGACGAAGAAGAATCCCGCGTCGCGCGATACGACGCTCCCGCCGAGGAGGTAGTCGTGGAAGCGGAGGGCGGCGGCGCCGAGGAGAGCCGCCGGGGCGGCGAAGGGAGCGAGGCGGGCGAAGCGCCCCGGCGTCACGCCTTCCGCGCCAGGACGAGGAGCGACATCCCGAACGAGGGTTCGGCCTTCTCCTCGAGCTTCAGGAGCGGGAGGATCCAGCGGAACGCCGCGAGCTGCCCCTTCGGCAGGACCTTCCGCTTCAGGACCCGCGAGTTGAGCCACCAGCCGAGGACGCCCGGCCGGTTCAGGAAGCGGATCTTCTCGATCTCGAACCCCGCCCCGGTCACGAGCCGCGCGAGGCCGTCCCGCTCGTAGCGGCGGAAGTGGTGGAGGTGGACGTCGAGCGTCCCGTAGAGCGCCTCGAGCGACGGGACGAGGAGGACGAGCCGGCCGCCCTTCGGGAGGACCGAGGCGAAGTCCGCGAGCGTCGCCGCGTCGTCCTCGATGTGCTCGAGGACGTTCAGGCAGACGATCGTGTCCAGCCTCTCCGCCTCCAGCTCGGTCCGGTCGGAGGCCGAGAGGGGAAAGCGGTACGAGGCGATCCTCACGTTCGACCGCTGGCCGAACTTCCCCTTCAGCTCCCTCACGTAGTGGACCTCGACGTCCGAGGCGACGACCCTCTCGCGCTCGACGAAGAAGCGGGTCTGGTTCCCGACGCCCGAGCCGACCTCGAGGATCCGCTGGCCGAGCGCAGCGTCGAATCGGTCGTGGAGCCACGCGTTGTAGGGGGCGAGCTTCTCCATCCGGCGGAGCGTCATCGCCCCGACGTCGCCGCGCGGCGCCTCCCAGCGGAAGTACTTCAGGATGACCCAGACCGCCTGCAGGGCGTCCTTGAAGCCGATCTTCTTCCCTTCCTCGTACGTCCGGCCGTGGTAGGAGATCGGGATCTCGAAGATCCGCGCGCGCATCCGCGAGACCTTGCAGGTGATCTCGGGCTCGATCCCGAACCGCTTCGACTGCAGGTCGAGCCGGTCGACGACCGAGCGCGTCATGACCTTGTAGCAGGTCTCCATGTCCGTCAGGTTCAGGTTCGTGAACATGTTGGACATGAGGGTGAGGAGGCGGTTTCCCACCGTGTGCCAGAAGTAGAGGACGCGGTGCCCGCCCGGGTGGCCGAGGAAGCGCGACCCGTAGACGATGTCCGCCTCCCCCTCGAGGATCGGCCGGAGGAGGACGGGGTACTCGCGCGGGTCGTACTCGAGGTCGGCGTCCTGGATGATGACGAAGTCGCCGGTAGAAGAACGCATCCCGGTCCAGACCGCCGCGCCCTTGCCCATGTTCCTCGGCTGGAAGACGGCGCGGACGCCGTCCTTCCCGTCCAGCTCGCGGAGGATGTCGCGCGTGCCGTCCGTCGACCCGTCGTCGACGATGACGAGCTCCTTCTCGATCTCCCCGAGGTCGACGGCGAGGACCCGGCCGACGATCTCGCGGAGGGTCTTCCGCTCGTTGTAGGCGGGCATGATGATCGACAGCTTCACGGCGGCGGAATCCTCTCGTCGGACAGTCTGAAAAGGAAGATCGAGTATCCCACGCGCCCCTCGGGCTTCCCGCGCTCGCGAAGGACGCCGCGAAGGCGCGCGTACCCGGCCGCGCGCGCGGCGTCCCCGTGGAAGAGCATCAGCTCCGGCCCGGCCGCGAGGAGGAACGACGAGACGGCGTAGAGGCCCGGCCCGAGGGGCGTCGTCGCCGCGTCGAAGAACCGCGCGCCGGGGAGGTGGTACGGCGGGTAGGCGCCGCCGAAGTAGGCGACGGTCGTCCCGGCGGCCTCGCCCCGGCGCTCCAGCTCCCGCGCGAGGCGGACGAGGTCCTGCCCCCAGTCGAGGTTCGAGTCGTTCAGCCAGGAGCTCCCGTTCGCCGGGCCACCGGCGGCGAGGTTGAAGAAGGAGACCTCGTGCGGGTGGACGGCGAGCGTCTCCGCCGCCTGCAGGAGGCCGAGGCCGAGGAGCGCGGCGGCCGCCGCGCCGCGGGGAAGCCCTCGGACGATCGAGACCGCCGCGCCGACCGCGAGGAAGGGGACCGCGGGGAGGACGTGCCTCACCCCGATGTTGTAGCTGCTCGCGACGCTCGCGAGGAAGACGTAGGCGGGAGGGAGGAGGTAGACGAGCGCGCCGAAGCCGGCCCTCGCGCGGCGGAGGAAGACGAGCGCCACGGCGAGGAGGAGCGCCCCGAGGAGGCCGAGGGAGGACTTCACGAGGAAGGCGACCGGGAAGTACGAGGGGAAGCCCTCGACGGAGACCTCGCCCCGGAAGACGTTCACCCCGCCGCCTCGCCTGTTCTGCTCCGAGATGCCGGCGAGCCCGGCGACGTAGTGCCCCGCCGGAGGGGAGAGGCGGGAGAAGGCGGCGACGCGCTCGACGGTGGCGGCCGAAGCCTGCCGCCCACGGAGGAAGAGCTTCACGGACTCCTCCGCTTCGCCGGCCGGCATGTTCCGCATCGACACCGCGTAGACCGAGAGGAGGACGGCCCCCGCGACGGCGAACGCGAGGGCGAGCCCGCCGAGCGGCGCGACGGGGACCCGCCCCGTCTCGCGGCGCTTCACGAGGAGCCAGGCCAGGACGAGGACGAGGAGAACGGGGCCGAGGAAGACGGCCGTGAACTTCGCCGCGAGCGAGAGGCCGAGGAGAACGCCGGCTCCCGCCCACCGTCGCCACGACGGCCGGCGCATCGCCGAATGCGCCGCGACGACTGTCGAGAGGAAGCCGAGGGCCGCCGCGACGTCGGTGTGGAGGTAGGCCGCGTGCGCGACGAGCGTCGGCTCGAAGGCGAGGAGGAGCGCCGCGCCGAGGCCGGCGAGGGGCCCGGCCGCCCGCCACGCCACGAACGTCGCGACGAGGACGAGCGCCACGAGAAGGAGCGGGAACGGCCTCCGAGCCGCGGCGAGGAGCGTCTCCGGCGGGACGGCGTTCCCGTAGAGGAACGCCTGCGGCCCCTCGGCCGTCCGGAAGCTGAAGGGCCTCGGGAGGCGGGGCGGCCGCGCCCCGGCGAGCCCGGCCGAGGCCCCCGCGAGGAGCTTGACGAGGGGCGGGTGCTCGAGGTTCGCCCAGTACGTCCCGGCCAGCGCGTACTCGCAGCCGGCGAGCGCGTGGAACGGCTCGTCCATCGTGGCGCTGTCGAGACGCTGGTGGTCGACGACGAGAAGCGCGCCCAGGAGCGCGAGGAGGACGGCTCCCGCCGCGGCGGCCCGGGCGCGAGGGCGCAACATTCGCCGCGAAGTGTAAGACTCGGCGGGTGAGGCCCCTCCGGACGACGCGCGCGGACGTGCTCCTCCTCGGCGGGGCCTTCCTCCTCGCCCTCGCCGCGAGACTCCTCTCCTTCCCCGCGGCGACCTCGGGCGGCCTCCGCCTCGTCTCCCCCGACTGCTACGGCCACCTTCGCCGCTCGACCGCCGTGGCGCGGAACTTTCCGCGGGTCCCCGTCCGCGACGCCTGGCTGAACCACCCGGAGGGCGGCGTCTTCATCTGGCCGCCGGGTTTCGACCTCCTCGTCGGCGGCGCGGCCCGCCTCGCGTACGGGGCCGACGCCACGCAGGGGGAGGTCGCGCGGGTCCTCGCGACGTTCCCGCCCGTCCTCGGGGCGCTCCACGTCGTTCCCCTTTTCCTCCTCGCCCGCCGCGCCCTGTCGCGACGACGGGCGGCGCTCGCCGTCGCCGGCTACGCCCTCCTTCCCGTCGCGGCGATCTGGAGCCAGTTCGGCCACGGCGACCACCACGTCGCCGAGACGCTCCTGCTGCTGCTCCTTCTCCTCGCCCTCGCGAGGGCGGGCGAAGCCGGGCTCCCCCCCGCAGCTTCCCTCCGGCGGGCCGTCGTCGCCGGGGCGCTCGTCGCCGCGATGGTCCTGACGTGGCAGGGCGCCGTCTTCGCCGCGGCGCTGTCGTTCCTCTGGGCCGCGCTCGCGCTCGCCCCGTCGCGCGCCGGCGCCTTCGCCCTGTCGGCGACGGCCGCGACGGCGCTCGGGACTCTCCCGTGGGCCGCAGGCCTCGACCTCCCCTTCACGTTCGTCTCGTTCGGCTGGTTCCAGCCCGTCCTCCTCCTCGCCGGGTCCGCCGCCGTCGCGGGCATCTCGACCTTCCGCTCGACGGGCCGGGCGCGACTCGGCTACGCCGGGCTCGCCCTCCTCCTCGCGGCCGCGGCGGCGCCGGCTACCGGGCCGCTCGTCTCCGCGGTCCTCCGCGGTACGCGCTACGTCGCGACGCACGCCGCGGGCGTTGGGGTCGACGAGCTGGACCGGGGCGGATACCTCTCCTACCCGAAGGACCTCCTCGCCGTCATCGCCGAGGCACGCCCCCTCGTGTCTCCTCCGCTCGGCCCGTCGCTGAAGGGCGCCGTCGAAGAGCTCTCCCCGGGACTCGTCCTCCTCCCCGTGGCCGTCTTCCTCTGGAGCCGGAGGCGCGCCGACCGGCGGCTCCTCGCGCTCTTCGGCGGGGTCCTCCTCGTGATGACGCTCTCGCAGAGGCGGAACGTCTACTACCTCGCCCCCTTCGCGGCCCTCGCCCTGGCGGAGACGCTCGCCCGCCTCTCGCCCCGGCGGCTCCTCCGGAGCGCTCCGGCAGGCGCGGTCGCCGCTGCGCTCCTCGTCGCCCTTCCCGGCCTCCCGCACTACCCGCGGATCCTCCAGTACGCCGGGGCGCCCGGGACCGACCTCCTCGAGACGCTCGAGAGGCTGCGCGCGCTCGCTCCGCCCCCCGTCGACCCCGCGGACCTCCCGCAGCCTCCGCCCGGGAGCGTCGAGGGGGTCTTCGCCCCCTGGTCGGCGGGCCACTTCGTCACCGCGCTGACGGGCCGCCCGGCCGCGGCCGACCCCTTCGGCTACGGGTGGCGGCGGCAGGCGCGCCTCTACACGGCGACGGACGACGCCGAGGCGGAGCGGATCCTTGCGGAGTCCCGCTGCCGCTGGCTCTTCACGACCGACCTCGGGGCCGTCCTCCCCGCCTACGCCGCGGCGGCGGGACGCCCGGGCGTGCCGGCGGGCGCGACCTTCTCGGCCCGCATCCACGAGTCGCGCCTCCCGGCGCCGGTCCCCTTCCTCGAGCTCGTCCTCGACTCGAGGACGGCCTACCGCGCCCGCGACGGACACCTCGTCCCCCGCTTCCGCGTCTGGCGGGTCAGAACGGCCAGCGAGAGGGCGGGAGCCGCAGCTCCGCCTCCCGGCGTGCCCGGAGCCGGGGCGGGACCGGGACTCCCGCCGGCATCGAGCGCGCGAGCGCCCCGTCCCTCGTGAAGTAGACCTCCGCCACGTAGCCACGCTGCACGACGAGCGGCGGCGAGAGCGGCGCGAAGGCCGGCAGGGCAAGGCCCGCGGCCGTCCAGGCGAACGCTCCGAGGAGGAGCGGGACGAGGCGCCGCCGCCCTGCGACGAGGACGGACGCGGCGAGGACGAGGGCGAAGGGAACGACGATCGCGAGCGGGCGCCAGGCGAGGTGGAGGAGGTTCGGCGCGACGAGCCCCTCGGCGAGAAGCGGCGCCGCGAAGCTCCCCCAGGGGAGCGGGAAGCCGGGCGGGACGAACGGGAAGACGAGGGTCGTGAGCGCGACGGCCGCCGTCGAGGCGCCGGCGAGGAAGAGGGCGACGGGACCCCACCTCAGGTACGCGAGGGGCAGGACGAGGAACGGGAGCGCCCCGACGAGATAGCGCGGTCCGACCGTGAATCCGCCGTGCCAGTTCGGGTAGCCGGCGTGGGTCAGGAGAATCGCGATCGGAACGAGGGCCAGCGCCACGAGGGCGCGCGGGGAGAGTTTCCCTCTCGCCGCCGCGAGGCCCGCGGGGAAGAGAAGCAGCACGGGCGAGAAGACGAGGAGCCCCTTCGAGGGGTCGAGGAGGAGCCGCCAGAGGATGGACGGGCTCGGCAGGCCGACGCCGAAGAGCCCCTGCGCCGCCAGCTCGCGGAACGCGGCGTCCTTCTCGAACCCCGACGAGAGACGGAACGGGCTCCCGAAGCAGGCCTCGTTGTAGGCCCCGAGCGCCAGGGCGAAGGGAAGGCCGCCGAGGACGAGGCGCAGGAGCCGGCCCGGCGCCCTCCACCCCGCCACCCCGGCGAGGACGAGGGCCGGGATCGCGGCCGGGTACTCGGAGAGGACCGCGAGCCCGAGGAGGGCCCCGGCGGCGACGTCCCGCACGTTCGCCGTCCTCTCGCCCGCCGGGCCGAAGAGCGCTGCCCAGGCGCCGAAGAGGCAGGCGGCCACGAGCGCGTGCGAGAAGAGGAGGAGCGCGTAGGCGAAGAGCGGGGTCGCGAAGAGGAGGGCGAAGAGCGCCTCGTTCCTCCCGTCGACGGGCGCCAGACGAGCGAAGACGAAGGCGAGGAGAAGGACCGGCAGAGTCGCCCCGAAGAGGCGCATGGCGGTGACGGAAGGCCTCAGGGAGGCGGCCGACGGAGGCCCGGAGAACGGGCGGGCCGCGAGGTAGCCGGGAAGCGCGACGAAGGCCGTCCCCGGCGCCTTGTTCGAGTAGAGCCGACCGTCGACCTGGGCGACGTCCTCCATCCGGGGCCCGAGGACCGCGGCCGGGGCCGTCACCTCGGGGGTCCCGCCCTCGACGAGCGCCGCGGCGAGGACCCAGCGGGACATCTCGTTCGGCGAGACGAAGTGGGGAAAGACGGGCACGACGAGGAGGGCGAGGAGGGCGAAGAGCCCCGCCACTCTCCACGTTCCCGTGCCCCTCGCGGCAGTCGTCATAATGTCCGGATCATGCGCCATGGAAAGCGGGTCGCGGTCGTCATGCCGGCCTACAACGCGGAGAAGACCCTCCTCCGGAGCTTCGACGAGGTCCCCAAGGAGTGGGTCGACGACATCTTCCTCGTCGACGACGCCTCGAGGGACGGCACCGTCGCCCTGGCCCGGACGATCGAGGGCCTCGAGGTCGTCGTCCATCCCGAGAACCGCGGCTACGGCGGGAACCAGAAGACCTGCTACGCGACCGCCCTCGCCCGCGGGGCCGACATCGTCGTCATGGTCCACCCCGACCACCAGTACGACGCCTCGGTCCTCCACGACCTCATCGAGCCGATCGCCGAGGGAAGGGTCGACGCGATGTTCGGGAGCCGGATGCTGGGCGGACGCCCGATCGAGGGCGGGATGCCCAAGTGGAAGTACCTCGCGAACGTCTTCCTGACCGCGGTCGAGAACGCGACGTTCTACCTCTACCTCACCGAGTACCACTCGGGACTCAGGGCCTACTCCCGCCACTACCTCGAGACGGTGAACCTCGCGGCGTTCTCCGACGACTTCGTCTTCGACACCGAGATCATCGCGGCCGGCATCTGGAAGGGGATGAGGATCCGCGAGATCCCGATCGTCACGCGCTACTTCGACGAGGCCTCGCAGATCGACTTCTTCCGCTCCTGCGTCTACGGCCTCTCGATCCTCGGCGTCATGGTCCGCTACAAGCTCCAGAAGTGGGGCTACAGGAACGACCCGATCTTCCGGTGAGGCGGCTCCTGCCGGCGGCCGTCGCCGCGCTCGTCCTCCTCGCGGTCGCGCTCGCGAACCTCGACCTTCTCTCGGGGCGATCGACCCCTTCGTTCCGCGACATAGCCACCACGCAGCGGCCCGCGCGCGCCCTCGCCGCCCCGCTGGGCGATGCGTCTCTCAACCCCCACGCCTCGTTCGGGCAGCCGTGGCGGGGCAACCCGAACCTCGTCCTCGCCTACCCGTTTCCCGTCGAGCCCCGGTGGCTCGGCGTCCAGGTCCTCCTCCACGCGGCGCTCGGGGGGCTCGGGTTCCTCCTCTTCCTGACCCTCCTCGGCCGCACCCCCCTGGCCGCGCTCGCCGGGGCCCTCGCGTTCTCCTTCTCGGGCTACGCGCTCTCGTGCACGGCCTTCCTGAACGCCGCGACGACCCTCGCGTGGATCCCCTGGCTCCTCGCCTCCGTGGCCTCGGCGCGACGGGAAGGACGACCTGCGTTCCTCCTCGGCCTCTTCGGGGCCGCCGCCTCCGGGGCGCTCCTCGCGCACGCGGGCGAGCCGGCCCTCGGCCTCCTCGGGATCCTCCTCGCCCTCGCCTTCGCCCTCTCGGGCCCCCGCGGGAGCCGGCTGCGCGCCGCGGGCGCCCTGGCCGGCGGCGGCCTCCTCGCGGCTCTCGCCTCGGCCCCCTACCTCCTCGAGGTCCTGCGCGCGACGGAGTCCTCCTCCCGGCGCCTCCGCGGGTTCTCGTGGGCCGAGTTCTCGGCGGTGGGCTTCCACCCGCTCCGGCTCCTGGAGACGCCCTTCCCGTTTCTCTGGGGCGACCCGTCGCGGACCCTCTCCGGCGCCTTCTGGGGCTTCGCCGCCAGCCAGGGAAACCCGCCTTACCTCGCCTCGCTCTCGTTCGGCGTCCTCCCCCTCGCGCTCGCGGGAGCGTTCGTCCTCTCCCCGAGGCGGCGCGAGGGGCGCTTCTGGACCGTCGCGGCAGCCGCCGCCCTCGCGGTCTCGGCGATCCCCTGGCTCCCGGGTGCGCGGGCGGTCTACGAGGCGCTCCCGTTCCTCCACGCCGTGAGGTACCCGGTCAAGGCGGTCCTCGTCGCGACGATCGCGGTCGCCGTCCTCGCCTCCCTCGCGGTCGAGCGGCTCCTCCTCGAGGAGGCGCTCCCCCGTTGGCGTTCCCGCGCCGGGCTCGTCCTCCTCGTCCTCGCCGGGGTCGCCGGCGTCGCCGCCGTCGTTTCCCGGGTGCGCCCCGCGATCCCCCGGCGGCTCCTCCTCGGGCTCTGGGACCCCGCGTGGGCCTCGGACCCGGCGCTCGTCCTGGGGCCCGTCCTGGAACGCCTCCCGCGCCAGGCGGCCGCCTCGGCCGCGCTCCTCCTCGTCGCGGGGCTCCTCCTCGCCCGGGGACTCGCGACCCTTCACGGCCGCGCCCTCCTCCTCCTCGCTCTCGCGGCCGAGGGGCTCACCCACGCCCGCTTCCACCTCCCCCGCGCGCCCTCCGAGTGGTACGACCGGCCGTCGCCTCTCGTCGCGGCGGCCTCCCGGATCCCGGGGCGCGTCTTCGAGCGGACCGGCAAGGACGTCGACGCCGTGCGCCGGGGGCTCGCCGGCCCCGTTCCGGCCGACGAGCGGTACGCGCTCTCCCTCGCCCAGGTCACGCAGGGGTGGGCGCTCGCCGGGGCGCCACACGGCCTGCGCTACGCCTGGGACCCCGACCCCGACGGGAGCTACACGCTCCTCGACCGCCTCTCGCGCGACGTCGTCACGGGGCACGATTGGCCGGGGAGGCTGAACTGGCTTCGGGCCGCCGGGGTCGGGAGCGCCATCGCGGGCGACGCGCCGTACGTGCCCGCCCGCCTCGCCGCTGCCGGTCGTCTGTAGCCCGGCCCGGCCCGCCGATGGGCCGACCGCGAATCCGCGCTGCCCGCGCCCGCGAATCGGCGGGCCGTCCCAAGCCGGGAC
>CALMDF010000046.1 GCA_937864895.1 uncultured Holophagales bacterium
CGGGTTGAACGTCTCCCCCGAGTCGACACCCACGGCGACCTTGTCGTGGTTCCCCCGGATGGACACCGCGGGGCGAGCCAGCGTCCGGATCTTGTCCAGGATCTTGTTCGGGTCCGCGGCGTACCCGACGAAGTCGCCCAGGCAGACGACGCGGTCGAGCTTCTTGCGCTTCACGCGGGCAAGGACCGCCGAGAGGGCTTCGTCGTTCGAGTGGAGGTCCGAGATGAGGAGGTAGCGCAAGGCCGGGCGACCCCTCAGCTCCCCTTCGGGGCGCTCAGCGCCCCGACGATCCGCTCGACCACCGCATCCACTCCCTCGTCCCCCTCCAGCAGCAGAGTCCCGTCCGACAGTCTATAGGACGGAAGGCGAGCCTCATAGAGCGACCGGGCATCTTCGAGTGACCGGAAGAGGGGCCGGTCCGCCGCTTTCCCGCGCAGCCGGGCCGCCACGACCTCGAAGGGGACGTGGAGGAAGATCGAACGCCCCGACCGTTGGACGACCGCCCGGTTCTCGGGGAACGTGAAGGTCCCCCCGCCGAGCGCGATCACCGCGTCGGGCAGCGCCTCGGTGCCGCGGAGGAGCTCGGCCTCTCGCTCGCGGAACCACGCTTCCCCCCGTTCCTCGAAAGCCCGCCTGACCGTCGCGCCCGAGAGCGTCTCGAACGCCTCGTCGAGGTCCACGAAAGGGACGCCGAGCCGGGCCGCGAGCGCACGGCCGACGGTCGATTTCCCCGCCCCCATGAACCCGACCAGGTAGACGCGGCCTATCCCCCGACTCAAGGCGCCCCGCCGCTCAGCGCTCGGGCGTCTCCCCCGCCAGCCACCGTTCGAGCCACTTCGTCGAGATGCGCCCGTGGCGTACGTCGGGGTTGTCGAGGAGGCGCAGGTGCAGCGGAATCGTCGTCTTGACACCCTCCACGATGAAGAGCTCGAGGGCGCGCCGGCCGCGGGCGAGGGCCTCCTCGCGGGTCTGGCCGTGGACGATCAGCTTGGCGAGGAGAGAGTCGTAGTGGGGCGGGATGCGCCAGCCGATGTAAGCCGCGGTGTCGACGCGGACCCCGGGCCCCCCCGGCACGTGCAGCGTCGTGATCGTCCCCGGCGACGGGGTGAACCTCTCCGGGTCCTCGGCGTTGATCCGGAACTCGATCGCGTGGCCTCGCGGCCGGAACTCGCCCTCTCCGTTCCCGACCCGCGGAAAAGAGAGGGGCTCGCCGGCCGCGACCCGGATCTGCTCCTTCACGAGGTCGAAGCCCGTCACCATCTCGGTCACCGGGTGCTCGACCTGGATCCGCGTGTTCATCTCCATGAAGTAGAACGAGCCGTCCTGGTCGAGGAGGAACTCCACCGTCCCGGCCCCGACGTAGTCGACGGCGCGTGCCGCGGCGATCGCCGCGGCGCCCATCCGCGCCCGGAGGGCCGAGGAGACGGCCGGCGACGGTGATTCCTCGAGAATCTTCTGGTGCCGCCGCTGCAGCGAGCACTCCCGTTCTCCAAGGTGGACGATCTTCCCCAGCTGGTCGCCGAATACCTGCACCTCGACGTGGCGCGGCTCCGCGAGGTACTTCTCCAGGTAGAGCTCGCCGTTCGAGAACGCGCGCTCGGCCTCGACGGTCGCGAGGTCGTAGGCCGCCGCCAGCTCCTTGCCGCTCCGCGCGACGCGCATTCCCCGGCCACCGCCCCCGGCCACCGCCTTCAGGAGGACCGGGTAGCCGATCCGGTCGGCGATCTTCAGCGCCTCTTCCGTGGACGTAATCGGTCCCGGGCTCCCTGGAACCGTCGGAACGCCCGCTTTCTTCGCGGTGTCCCGCGCGACGGACTTGTCGCCCATCCGGCGGATCGCGTCCGGCGAGGGCCCGATCCAGGCCAGCCCCACTTCTCCCAGGATCTCGGCGAAGTGCGCGTTCTCGGCCAGGAACCCGTAGCCGGGATGGACGGCATCGGCGCCCGTGATCTCGGCGGCGGCGACGAGCGAGGTGATGTTCAGGTACGAGCCGGACGGGGCGGCGGGTCCGATGCAGACGGACTCGTCCGCGGCGCGCACGTGCAGGGCGTCGCGGTCCACGGTCGAATGGACCGCGACCGTGGCGATGCCGAGCTCCTTGCAGGCGGCGATGATCCGGAGGGCGATCTCACCGCGGTTGGCGACGAGGACCTTGCGGAACATCAGGCCAGCCGGATCGCGAAGAGCTTCTCGCCGAACTCGACGGGCTGACCGTTCTTCGGGAAGACCTCGACGATCGTCCCCGACACGTCGGCCTCGATCTCGTTCATGAGCTTCATCGCCTCGACGATGCAGAGGGGCGCACCCTTCTCGATGGTGTCGCCGACCTTCACGAACGGCTCCGAATCGGGGTTCGGAGACCTGTAGAACGTGCCGACGATCGGAGAGGCGACGACGTGAACGCCGGCCTCGACCTCCACCGGAGCGGCCGGCGCCGAGGGACCCGCCGGCGCTCCTTCGGGTCTCGGCGCCTTCTCCTCCCAGGCGACGGGCGCCGCGGGATAGACGGGCGGCCGGGCCGGAGCCGCGTCCTGCGGAACGGGCCGTGGGCCTTCGATGCGGAGGCGGAAGCCCTCCTGCTCCAGCTCGAGGCTGGCGAGGCCGCGGCGGGCCACGAGGTCTGCGAGTTCCCTGATTTCCTTGACGTTCATCTCTTGTCTCTCGATAGGGGGATCGGCGCGGGCTCAGAGGAGAGCCGGCCGGAGCTGCTCGGCGGCCCGCGTTGCCTCGAAACGGATCCGTCCCGCAGGAATTCCGGGAGCGACCTTGAGGAGAAGGGCGTACGCGGGGGTGATGAGCTTGACGACGGCGGTTCCGGCAACCCCGGAGAGGACGAGGCCGTCGAGGGCCCCCTCTCCGATTTCTTCCCGGCTCCTGCGAGCGTTCTTCCAGAATGCCGTGAGCTCGGCGGCCAGGACCTCCATCGCTTCGGCGTCGGAACGGGGACCGGCGCTCACGACGGGCACTCCCTCGAAGTCGGTCACGACGACAGCGGCCCGGCCGAGCCTTTCCACCACCTCTTCCACCGCCAGGACGAGGTCGGTCTCGCCCGGCGCCCGCTTCCGGGCGAAAGGCTCCGCCCACGCTTCGAGCCGGCCCCGGATCGTTCCGGCGCGATCCGCCGAGATCTCTTCCGCGACCGCGAGAAGCCTCCGGGCACGTTCCTCGTCGGACTCCGAGCGGGCGAGCTCCTCGTAGGCGACCCGCGCGTCGCCCAGGTGTCCCTGGGCACGGAGGAGTTCCGCGAGGGTCTCGGTGATGATCGGCACGGGCTCAGGTCGGGATGGCTCGGGCTCCCCGTCCTTCTCGACGGGTCCGGGTTCGGCCGGCGCCTCCGGCGTGGCCTCGAGAACCGGGAGGGGCTCTTCGCCGCCCCCGGACGGCGCGAGATCCCCGGTCGCGGCGGACTCGGAGCCGACCCCGCCGACGTCGCTCCCGTCGGGCTCGACGGGAGCCGCCTCCTCGGAGGGAAGCAGGACCGGCTCTTCGTCGGCCGGCGGTACGGCCAGCGCGACGGGGGCCCCCGGGGGCAGCTCGGGCCACGGGGCTGACGGCGGCTCCGGCGCCGGCATCGTCCCGGCTTCCTGGGCAATCACGGGGGCCGGCATCGGGAGGAAGTCGGGCCGGGCCTGGATCCTCCCGGCGGACGCAGCCGAAAGCTCTTCGTCGAGCTGGCGGATCAGCTCGTTGACGTCGCGATCCCCGGGGCTCAGGCCCCGGAAGAGCTTCAGTTTCTTGATCGCCTCGACCTTCTCACCCCGGGCGAGGTAAAGCTCCCCGAGCTGGCGCAGGGCGACGAGGTTCTGGGGGTCGAGCTTCAGCGCGGCCTGGAACGACGCCACCGCCTCGTCCAGGAGTCCCGCCTGTTGCCGAAGTCGCCCGAGCGCCACGTGCCCGGCGACCGAGGCGGGGCTCTGGGCCAGCCCCTGTTCGAGCGTCTCGATCGCCTCCTGAACCCGGCCCTGCCGGCGGTATTCGTCGGCCAGGGCGAGGAACTGCCGCGAGCCGGGGTCCTTCGTGAGGACCTTCTTCAGCTCGTCGAGCCTCGAGAGCGTTCGACTGAAAAGTCCCATTCGTTCCGATCAGTGTACGGCAAAGAGACCGGGGGAAAAAGCACGGGCCGCCCCGAGGGGCGGCCCGTTCCAGCCGGCTGCTGCCGGAAGGCTAGTTGAGGGTGAAGGTGTAGCTGACGGAGGCGAGGTGGTCCTCGACTCCGCAGGGGAGCGAGTCCGTGGCCGAGACGGTGACCGTGTAGGTCCCCGCGGCGGCCGCGCCGCTCGTCACGAGGTCGAAGGTCGTCCCCGAGCCCGCCGTGTTCGTCTGCGTGGCACCGGCACCGGTCACGGCCCAGTTGATGGGGCCGAAGACCGTCGGAGACGCCGAGAACGTCGCGATCACGGTTCCCGCGGGGGCGGCCGTGACCGTGGCCGACGCCGGGGCGACGATGGCGAACGGCGCGCCAGGATCCGCCACCGTGATCGTGAAGGATGCGGTCCCGTCGGTCGTCAGGGCCGAGCTGTCGCTGACGGTCAACGTGCCCGAGTAGGCCGTGGAAGCCTGCCCCGCGCCCGGGGCGGGGAGGACGGGAGTTCCACTGATGGAGACCGTCGTCGCGCCTGCCGTCGCGGACAGCCCGGGCGGAAGATTGGTCGCCGTGACCGCGTAGGGCGGCACACCGCCGGCCACGCTGTAGATCGCGCCGGCGTAGGCCGTGCAGAGAGTGGCGGTCGACGGCGCCGTCCCGGTCACCCTGACCGCGGACCGGCAGGCCGGCTCGGCCGGGTTGTAGATGAGGACGTTCGGAAGGTCCACCGTGCAGCCCGTACGTGCGTTCTTCAACCGAATCCCGAACGAGGTCGGGACCCAGCGCGTGCCGGTGAGCGTCGTCTCGCCGGCGGGGATGCAGAGCTGCTCGTTCAGCGCGCTGTCGGGAATCGCAGGCGCCGGGAAGCTGAGCTGCGTGGAGTTCGAGACGAGAGCGTTGTTCACCGTGGTGTTCGAGACTTCACCCCCGTCGCTGTTGATGAGCGAAACCGTCATCGGGTCGACGAAGTTGGTGCCGATCACGGTGATGGTGGCAGGGGCGCCGTTGAGCGGCGAGCCGAACGGGCCGCCCGCCTGGTTCAGCTGGGTCGGGGTCGCGCTCACGGCGGTCATCCGGCTCACGGAGTACGTGAACGTGGGGGCCTCGGTGCCCGAGGCGCAGGCAATCGAGGGGAAGCTGATGTTG
>CALMDF010000047.1 GCA_937864895.1 uncultured Holophagales bacterium
TTCGTCCCGAATCCCGACCGGCCGGTCTACGGCGAGACCCCGCGGCCGGAGTGGCTGAAGGTGCGCCTCGTAGAGAACGAGGACACCCGCGGCATCCTCGACCTGGTCCGGCGAAAGCACCTGAACACCGTCTGCCAGGAAGCGCAATGCCCGAACATCTTCGAGTGCTGGGGCCGCGAGCGGACGGCGACGTTCATGCTCATGGGCGACGTCTGCACCCGGCGCTGCGGTTTCTGCGCCGTGACGCAGGGAACCGGGCGGCCGCTCGACCCGGAGGAGCCGCGCAACGTGGCCGAGGCCGGCCGGGGGCTCGGCGTGCGCCACGCCGTCATCACGTCCGTGAACCGCGACGAGCTCCCCGACGGCGGCGCCGCGCACTTCGCCGCGACGATCCGGGCCGTGAGGGAGCTGAACCCGGGCGTCACGGTGGAGGTCCTGGTCCCCGATTTCCTCGGGAGCGCGCCGGCCCTGGAGGCGGTCCTGGCCGAGAGCCCGGAAGTCCTGAACCACAACACCGAGACGGTTCCCCGGCTCTACCGGCGGGTCCGGCCCGACGCCCTCTACGAGCGCTCCCTCGAGCTCCTCGCGCGCGCCGCGGCGTGGAGGGACGCCCGTTCCAGGGGGATGCGCGTCAAGAGCGGGATCATGGTCGGGCTCGGCGAGACGTTCGACGAGGTCGTCGAGACGTTGAAGGGGATCCGCGACGCCGGCACCGACACGCTCACCGTCGGCCAGTACCTCCAGCCGCACGCGAAGAGGCTGCCCGTGGAGCGCTGGTGGACGCCCGGGGAATTCGCGAGGATCCGGGAAGAGGCGCTGGCGATGGGGTTCGCCGTCGTGGAGTCGGGACCGCTCGTCCGCTCGAGCTATCACGCCCGGGCGGCGCTCGGAACGACCGCGGGGGACGGCGGGGACGCCGTCCCTCGCTGAACGGCCGTTGCTACTCCCCGTCGTTCCCGATCGCCTCGACCGGGCAGGAGTCCATCGCCTCCTGGCACTGGGCCTCTTCCTCGGGGGTCTCGGCCTGCTTCGACACGTAGGAGTAGCCCTTCTCCTCCTGGCGCGCGAAGTTGTTCGGGGCGGTCACCCGGCAGACGTCGCAGTCGATGCACTGGGTGTCGACGTAGAACTTTCCGGGTGCGTTGTCGCTGTAACGATCGTCCTTGTTGGCCATGGCCGCGGAAGATAGCATGAGGAACACGCTCCTGATCAGGTCAATCGCGCTCTTCCTCGCCGCCGGGGGAGCCTTCGGGTGCTCGGGAGACGCCGATCCCGGAGCCCGGGTCTGGCGGAAGAAATGCTCGGCGTGCCACGGCTCCGACGGCGCGGGCCGGACCCGTTTCGCCGAGGGGCGACCCTTCGCGGACCTCACCGACGGCCGCTGGAGGCACGGCCCCGACCGCGAGGCGGTCCGCCGCCTGGTGGCAGACGGGGACCCGGCGAGCCCGATGCCCCCGTTCGCCGGCCGCCTCTCGCCGGAAGAGATCGACGCCGTCGTCGACTTCTCCCTGGGGCTCGCGGCCGCCGGCCGGCCAGGGGCGAGGCCGTGAACCACGTCCTCCCCCTCTTCCCGCTCGACGCCGTCCTCCTTCCCGAGACCCACCTGCCGTTCCACGTCTTCGAGCCCCGCTACCGGGCGATGCTCGCCGACGCCCTCGCCGGGACGCGGCTCATCGGGCTCCACACGCTCGACCCGGCCGCCCCGGCCCTTTCCGACGGCCGCCCCGGCCTCCTCCCGTTCGGCTGCGCCGGGGAGATCGTCGAGCACGAGGCCCTCCCCGACGGCCGGTCGAACATCGTCCTCCACGGCGTCTTCCGCTACCGCGTCGAGGCCGAGAGAACGGGGCGCGCCTACAGGGTCGCCGAGGTCGAGGAGGCTCCCGTCCTCCCGCTTCCCGCGGGCCGCGAGGGCGGCCCGGGCCGGCGCGACCTTCGGCGCCTTCTCTCCCGTTCCGTCGACAGGCTCGCCGTTTCGGTGGGTCGGACCGAGGCGCGTCACCTGTCGGGCACCCTCTCGGACGAGGGCCTCGTGAACGAGGCCGCGACCCGCCTCGGCCTCGGCGCTGAGGACCGCTACGCCCTCCTCGCGATGCGCTCTCTCGAGGAGAGGTACGACTGGGTCCTCGACCACCTCAGGAGCCTGCAGGCGCGGGTCGACCTCCTCGCCCCCTTCCGCCGCGACGGCCTCGACCCCCGCTGGAACTGAGCCCGGGCCGCCGGCCTACGTCGCGCTCTCCCGGGAGGCCGAGATCGCCCGGTTGTGCGCCCAGCTCTTGATCGCCTTGATCTGGTCGTCCATCGTCCGCGAGAGCGCGACGGTGTTCGTGATGACCCGCGACACGTCGTCCTCGTCGAGGGGGCGCTTCTCGTTGAAGGCGTCGATCGCCGCCGCCTGGACGATCGACTCGATCTCCGCCCCGTTGTAGCCCTTCGTCGCCTTCGCGAGGAAGACGGCGTCGAACTTGGACAGGTCGGCCTTCTGCTTCCTGAGGTGGACCGCGAAGATGGCCTTCCGTTCCGTCTCGTTCGGCAGGTCGACGAAGAAGACCTGGTCGAACCGGCCCTTCCGGATGAACTCCGCCGGGAGGAGGTGGATCCGGTTGGCCGTCGCCGCGACGAAGACGAGCGCCTCCTTCTCCTGCATCCAGGTGAGGAAGGTCGAGAAGATCCGCCCGAGCGCGGGGTCGCCGCCTCCCGCCTCCCGCCCGCCGGTGATCGCCATCTCGATCTCGTCGATCCAGAGGACCGCCGGGGCGAGCGCCTCGGTCGTCTTCAGAGCGCGGTGGAAGCTCGCCTCGGGGTTGGACGTTCCGAAGACGAGGTTCATGTCGAGGCGGAAGAGGGGAAGGTTCCAGAGGGCGGGGATCGTCTTGACCGAGAGGGACTTGCCGCAGCCCGACATCCCCATCATGAGGAGCCCCTTCGGGACCGGGAGCCCCGCCTCGACCGCCTCCCGCGTGAAGAGGTTCTGCCGCTTCCGGAGCCAGTCCTTGAGGTTGTCGAGCCCGCCGATGTCGTCGAGCGTCACCCGCGGCGGGACGTACTCGAGGACGCCCTCCTTCCGGGACGACTGCTCCTTCTCGGCGAGGAGCTCGTCGAACGTCGTCTCGTCGAACCGCGGCGTCCGGGCGAAGACCTTCGAGAAGACGTGCTCCAGCTCGTCGAGGGTCTGCCCGCGCAGGGCCGTGACGATCCGGTCGGCGTCCGCGGACGAGAGGCCCCCCTCCCCGAGGTAGCGCTTCCCGAGGATGGAGATGGCGTTCCTCACCTCCGCCTCGTCCGGCAGGTCGTAGTCGACGAGGAAGACCTCCTTCTTCATGTCCTCCGGCAGGAGGAGGCGCGGGGAGACCATCACCAGGAACTTCCCCTTCCCCTTCATCAGCCTGTAGGCGTCGCGGAGCTTCCGGACGACGTCCGGACGATCGGCGAGGAGCGCCGGGAGGTCCTTCATGAGGAAGAAACCCGGCCCCGGGGCCTGGAGCATCACGTCGAGGGCGCGGAGGGGGCCGCGCGTGTCGGCGGGCGCGTCCCCCAGGCCCGGCCACCCGTCCACGCACGTCCAGACGGCGAACGGAACGGGCCTCTCGTAGTACTTCTGCGCGAGGACGGCCAGCGCCCTCTCCACACGGCTCTCCTCCCAGGACTGGACGTAGATGAGGGGATAGGAGCCGAGCAGGGCGCGCCGGATCCTCTCGGCGCCGCGAACCGGGGCGGGAGTGCTCATGGGGCGATTCTAGACGTTACACTCCGCCTTCATGGCGAGCTCCGAGCATCTCGAGGCGTTGAAAGGCCCCGACTGGAACAGGTGGCGAGCCGAGCACCCCGGCATCACCCCCGACCTCACCGACATCGCCCTCCTCGGGCTCGACCTCTCCGGTCGAAACCTCGCCGGCGCCGACTTCTCGCGCACGAAGCTGGACGGCTCGAAGCTGGACGGCGCGAATCTCGCCGGCGCGCACCTCCAGGGGGCTTCCCTCCGCGGCACGAGCCTCCTCAGGGCGGACCTCTCGGGCACCGACCTCGAGTACCAGACTCTCGACAAGGTCCAGCTCGTCGGGGCCTCGCTCCGCGGTGTGAACCTGAAGAACGCCTCCGTCAGGGAGGCGAACCTCACCGCCTGCGACCTGACGGGCGCCAAGCTCGAGGGGACGACCTTCAGCGGGAGCGTCTTCTCCTTCGGCCGGCTCGTCGCGGCGAACTTCCGCGGCGTCATCATCGACGGCTGCGTCTTCGAGGAGTGCGACCTCTCCCAGGCCGTCTTCGACGGGGTCACCTACCAGCGCGGCAGGTTCGACAAGTCGACCCTGACCCTCTCCTTCTTCCGCGACGCCAGGCTCGCCGGGACGAGCTTCAAGGGGGTGAAGGGTCACCGCGTGACGTTCCGCGGCGCCAACCTCACCGGAGTCGACTTCAGCGGGGCCGACCTCACCTCGTCGGATTTCGAGAGGGTCCTCGCCCAGGCCGCCGACTTCTCCGACACCGTCCTCCGGAAGGCGTGCCTGAAGGAAGCCGACCTCCGGAAGGCCATCCTCCTCGGAACGGTCTTCGAGGAGACCGACCTGACCCAGGCGAACCTCGAGAAGGTGGACCTCAGGACGCCGAAGCTGAAGTTCCCGAACTTCACGGGCGCCCGGCTCGCCGAGGCGATCGGCGTCGGCGCCAACCTGCGGGGGGGGAACTACACCGAGGCCGACCTCTCCCGGGCCGACCTGACCGAGGCGAACCTCGAAGGGGGAATCTTCCAGCGCGCGCACCTCGAGGGGGCGGTCCTTCGCCGCGCGAACCTCAAGCGGGCGCGGATGTCCGGCGTCCTGGCGCCGGGGGCGGACTTCTCGGGCACGAACCTCTTCGGCGCCGAGTGCCCGGACGCGGATTTCTCCGGGACGGACTTCCGTTTCTCGAACCTCGTCGGCGCCGTCCTCGAAGGAACGTCCTTCAAGGGGGCGAACGTCTCCCACGCGGACTTCTCCGAGGCGAAGCTCGGGGGCTCCAACTTCGTCGGGGCCAGGGGCGAAGGGGCGAAGTTCACCGGGCAGCTCGGCCTCAAGCTCATCATGGCCGCCGGCTCGCTCTTCAGCTCGTCGAAGAAGAAGGTCGAGAGCGTGGAAGACAGGAAGGAGCTCGAGCGCAGGGCCCGCGTCGCCCAGCTCGAGCGGCAGGCGGCCGAGCGCGACCGCTCCGTCGCGTCGCGTCCCGCCCGGCCGGGCGAGACCGGCGACGACA
>CALMDF010000048.1 GCA_937864895.1 uncultured Holophagales bacterium
GGTTCAGATCCTGGCCGATACGCACGGCAACGTGATCCACCTGGGCACGCGCGACTGCTCGATCCAGCGCCGGCATCAGAAGCTCCTCGAGATCGCACCGGCGGACCTGCCGAAGGACGTCCTGGACCGGATGTACGAGGCGGCCATTGCCGCAGCGCGGGGTTCGAACTACGTCAACGCCGGTACGGTCGAGTTCCTCGTGGACTCGAAGACGAACGACTTCTGGTTCATGGAGGTCAACACGCGGCTGCAGGTGGAACACACGGTGACGGAAGAGCTCACGGGCGTGGACATCGTCCGCCAGCAGATCCGGATTGCCCAGGGCGAGGCCATCGACATCCCCGCCGAGCGCGTGCACATGATGGGGAAGGCCGTTCAGGTCCGGATCAACGCCGAGGACCCCAAGAACAACTTCATGCCCGAGGGCGGCAAGACCGTCGAGGTGTACCACTCACCCGGCGGACCGGGCATCCGGCTCGACGGTCTCGTCTACCAGGGTTACAAGATTCCCACCGAGTACGACTCGCTCATGGTGAAGCTCACCTGCCGCGGCTACGACTGGAACGAGACGATCGACCGGCTCAAGCGGGCCCTGCTGGGCTTCAACATCGTCGGGCCGAAGACGACCATCCCCTTCTACATGGCGATTTGCGACGAGCCGGACTTCCGGGCGGGCCGCTTCGACACGGGCTACATCGAGACGCACCCCGACATCTTCGGCTACCCGGAGACGGAGCGGGAGGTGGCCAAGCTCGCGAAGCTCATCGCCGAGATCCACGTCAAGAAGATCAACCCCTACGCCTATTAAGGAACCCACACCCTAGTCTCCCTCTCCCCTCGCGGGAGAGGGTCGGGGTGAGGGGGAAGGATGCTTTTCAAAGAAGGGTACAGGGCAAAGAAAGAACACAAAGAGAAAAAAGATGGCGAAGAAGACAGCACACCCGATCGACGAGAGAATCACACCCCGGGAGCTCAAGGAGCACGGGGTTCGATATGTCCTCGACAAGCTCCGCAGCTCGAAGGGCTATTTCATGACGAACACGGAGAGGGATCTCTCCCAGTCGGACTTCAAGAACCGGGTCCTGCCTCACACGCAGATGCTCGTGGCCGGGGAACGCAACGCCTGCGGGTATTTCTCCATCGAGATCTCCGGCGGGGCGTCGGTCCACGTGGACATGCTGCGCAAGCAGATCAACCCCTTCGAGAAACTGCGGGTGCTCAAGTCCATGATGCCCGACACGCTCTTCCAGACGCTGTGCCGCGGGATCAACCTCTTCGGCTACCGGCCCTACCCGGACAACGTCGTGCGCCTGACCGTGCAGCATTTCGCGGAGGTGATCGACGTGTTCCGCGTCTTCGACTTCCTCAATCACATCCCGAACATGATCCCCGTCTTCGAGGAAGTGAAGCGCGCCGGCCGCATCCTGGAGCCCGCCATCTGCTTCTCCACGGGACCCGAGCACACGGATGCCTACTACGTGAAGAAGGTGGGCGAGATCCTCGACGTGACGGGCGAGGACATCATCCTGTGCATCAAGAACCACGGGGGGCTCGGCACGCAGAAGCGGATCGGGGACCTCGTGAAGGCCATCCTGGACCGGTTCCCGGGGCTGCTGATCCATTACCACGGCCACAACACCGACGGCAACGACATCGGGCGCACCGTCGAGGCCGTCCGCAACGGGGCGCGGATCGTCAACGGCGGCGACCACTCCTTCTCGGGATTCTACGGCCCGCCCCCGATCCTGACGATCGTCGAGACCCTCGAAGAGTACGGGTACCCCTGCGTGGGAATCGACAAGCAGGCCGTCATCGACACATCCAACAAGCTGAGGCCCGAGCGCGAATACTACAAGGACTTCGAGTCGCAGTTCCTCGGCTTCGACCCCACCGTCCAGATTCACAAGCTGCCCGGCGGGGCCACGGGCTCGAGCTTCGAGCAGGCCGTGAAGGGAGACTTCCTGCACCTCATGCCGGAGATCCTCCAGCATGAACTCCCGAAGGTCCAGGTCGAGCTGGGCAACTGGTGGAGCGTGACGCCGGGCTCCCAGATCCTCTGGACCACGGCCGTCAACAACGTGCTGAAGCGCGCCCGCTACAAGGACGCCAACGACGATCTGAAGAACCTCATGCTCGGCCGCTACGGCGAGCTGCCGTTCTACAAGCCCGCCGACTGGATCTACGAAACCGTGTTCGGCCCGAACTGGAAGAAGACCGTCGAGCGGGACTACGGCTACCAGAAGATCGAGGACGTCGATCTCACGATCGAGAAGCGTGTCCTCGAAAAGAGGCTCGAGCGCAAAACCTCGGAGGAGGAGCTGGTCCTGTACCTCCAGCACCCCAACGACGCGGTGAGCTTCTTCAAGTTCGAGGAGAAGTACGGCAAGGTCTGGGTATTGCCGCCCAAGGTCTGGTTCAAGAAGGGCGGTTTCAACCTGGGCGACACCTTCGAGTTCGCCGACGCCTACGGCAAGCTGCACTCGATCGTCATCGGTCCCCAGCGCAAGACCTCGAGCGGCGACGCGGTGACCTATCTTGTCATCGACCATCACCCCGAACCCATCCTGACGGAACTCGAGCAGGAAGGCGGCAAGGCGGAAGCGAGGAAGGTTACCCTGACGGCGAAGGAGATCGAGGCCCTGGCCAAGGACGGCGACATCCGCTCGCCCATCAAGGGGACCGTCAACGAGGTCCCCGTCTCCGAGGGCGACGATGTCTCCGCCGGGCAGGTGCTCATCGTGCTCGAGGCCATGAAGATGCTCAACAACGTCGTCTCCGCCATCAACGGCAAGGTTGTGGAGGTCCTCAAGAACCCCGGCGATCAGGTCGACGTGGGCGATCCGCTGATTTCGGTCAAGAAGGCCCCGGAAGGGGAAGTGGGCAGCCACGGCGCCCGCAAGGGAAAGGGCTGAACTGACCTCGGGTTATCCACAAGCCGTTGAAATCGTTGCATTCTTCCCGAAAATGGCGA
>CALMDF010000049.1 GCA_937864895.1 uncultured Holophagales bacterium
GGTGCGCCACCAGCGCTTCGCTTTACACGGTGGAGCAGGCGCCGCTCCTCTTCAACGAGGCGGTGACGAACTTCTGCCGGGTCCTCGTAGCGCTCGGCTTCTCCCCGCCCCGGGCGCACCTCGTCCATTCCTGCGCAGTAGCGGTCTCGACCGGAAATGTCGCGCTCTTCTACGGCTCCTCGGGTGCCGGGAAGTCGACCCTGGGGGGCCTCGCGACGGCGGCCGGTCGCGTGGTGCTCAGCGACGACCTGAACGCAATCGGTCGTGACTCGGGCGGGGTGTACCAGGTTCAGGCGGTTCCGTGGACGGGCGATCTCGGTCCGCGTTCGTGGACGGACGTCAGAACAGGCCCCTTGAAAGGCGTATTCCGGCTCCAGAAGGGCGACCGGCACCGGGTCCGCCCCCTGCACGCAGCCAAAGCCCTGGCCGGCCTTGCGTCATGCTCTCCGTTTCTTAACGCTGAGCCGACGCATTACGAGCAGCTCATGTCCTCGCTCGAGGGAATCGTCGGCGACGTGCCGGCATTCACCCTCACGTTCCGTCGGGATCCGGGTTGCCTGGATCTCGTCGAGGAGGTCCTGGGATGAACGCCGAGATGAGTGACGACAGGTCCCGGGCCGTCCCGAGCCTGAGAAAAGGCGTGGGATTTCGCCGGATGTTCGGCGAAGGTGTGTCCCTCGTCGCCGAGACGTCGAGCGTGAACGTCCTGAACGAGCCGGCGTGCCGGTTCCTCGAGCTCGTGGACGGGAAGAGGTCGATAGGGGAGATCCTCGCCGTTCTCGAGGGGGAGTACGAAGCGCCGCCGGAGCAGATCCGGGCCGACGTGGAGACGTTCCTCGGGCACGCCGTCGAGGCGAAGCTGATCGAGCTGAAACCCGCGGGCTGAGCGGTCGAGCCTCAGGCTCCCGGCAGCCGCCTAAGGATCTCGTAGGGCGACGGGTGCTCGGCCAGAGCGGCCCGGCCGTCGGCACCGAGGGGCCTCCCGTGAACTTCGACCCAGGCGTGACCCGGGAGAGGCTGCTCCTGCGGGCGGAAGGCGACGCAGATCTCGGAAGGAAGGCCGCGCCGCGCGAGGAGAGCCTGGAGGGCGACGGACCGCAGGAGGCAGCGCCCCCCGAGTCGCCCCGAGGCCGCGTCGACGGCCCACGCGGCGCGTCGTGGATCTTCGGGACGAGAGTCGGAAGTGGCCCGCAGGGCCTTGGACAGGGCCGCGAGGGCGGCGACGACCGTCGCCAAGGAGGGCCCGGCGAGCGCGACGCGCGCGAGCCCGAGAACCAACGCCGCCTCGACGAAAAGCCCGACGTCGGTCGGCTCGGCCGAGAGGAGCTTCGCGAGAAAGCCAGCCGGCCGGGGAGCGCCCGGGTCGAGTGCCGTCATGCGCCTCCGGATCTCCCGGCAGCGAGCCGCTCCCGGAAGTCGATCCCGGGGAGGGAGAGGCGAAGGGCGGGAACGAGCGGGACCATCGTGCTCCTCTGCGCCGGGATGCTCGCGTGCGGGCGAGATGCGGTCAAGGGAGCCCCAGCGACAGGGCGGCCCACGGCGAAACCCGGAAGACCCGCGGACGTAGTTTCCTCCCAGCAAGGAGCAGCGATGCGCTCGAAGTCCGTCCTGGTGATTCCGGTTCTCACCTTTTCCCTCGCCGCGGCCGCGGCCGGCCCGTCCGTTCCCGCGACTCCGGCCCTGAAGCCCGTCGACCCCGCCGCGTTCGACCCCTCGGTGAAGCCGTGCGAGGACTTCTACCAGTACGCCGTCGGCGGCTGGCTGAAGGCGAACCCCGTGCCGGCCGACAAGTCGCGGTGGGGGTCGTTCGAGGAGCTGGCCGACCGGAACCGCGCCGTCCTGAAGTCGATCCTCGAGGAGACGTCGGCGAAGGCCGACTGGCCGAAGGGGAGCGTGAAGCAGAAGGTGGGCGACTTCTTCGCGGCCGGGATGGACGAGGCGGCGATCGAGAAGGCCGGGACGAAGCCGCTCGAGCCCTGGCTCTCGAAGGTGGAAGGTCTGAAGTCGGGGACCGACCTCCCGAAGCTCGTCGCCGAGCTGCACGGCCGCCGCCTCATGGCCGGCTACGGCTTCTACGTCGGGCAGGACCAGAAGGAGACGACCCGCTACATCCCGATGCTCGGGCAGGGCGGCCTCGGCCTGCCGGACCGGGACTACTACCTGAAGGACGACGCGAAGTCGAAGGAGATCCGCGAGAAGTACGTCGCCCACGTCGCGAGGATGCTCGAGCTCCTCGGCGACACGGCCGACGCCGCGAAGGCGAAGGCCGCCGTCGTGATGGACCTCGAGACGAAGCTCGCGACGGCGGCTCGCACGCGTGTGGAGCTGCGCGACCCCGAGCGCAACTACAACAAGCGCTCGCTCGGCCAGCTCGTCGCCGACGCCCCCGGCTACGACTGGAAGGCCTACCTCGCCGCGATGGGCGTTCCCGAGAGCCAGGAGCTGAACGTCCGCCAGCCGGAGTTCGCGAAGGCCTTCGCCGTCCTGGCCGCCTCCGAGCCCATCGAGGCCTGGAAGACCTACTTCCGCTGGCACCTCGTGCGCACCTCCGCCGCCTACCTCCCGAAGCGGTTCGACGAGGAGTCGTTCGCCTTCTTCGGCCGGACGCTGAACGGCGTGCCGCAGCAGGAGGAGCGCTGGAAGAGGGTCCAGGCCGCCACGGACGGCGCGCTCGGCGAGGCGCTCGGCCAGATCTACGTCGAGAGGGCCTTCTCGGCGAAGTCGAAGGAGCGGATGAAGGTCCTCGTCGAGAACCTCCGCGCCTCCCTGAAGGACCGGATCGAGGCCGCCCCGTGGATGGGGGCCGAGACGAAGAAGGCCGCGCTGACGAAGCTCGCCGCGTTCGGCGTGAAGATCGGCTACCCCGACAAGTGGCGCGACTACTCCGCCCTCGAGGTCTCCCGCGCGTCGTACTTCGAGAACGTCGTGAACGCCAACGCGTTCGAGGTGAAGCGGAACCTCGGCAAGCTCGGCAAGCCGATCGACCGGACCGAGTGGGGGATGACGCCGCCCACCGTCAACGCCTACTACAGCCCGACGATGAACGAGATCGTCTTCCCGGCCGGCATCCTCCAGCCTCCCTTCTTCTGGGCCGACGGGGACGACGCCGTGAACTACGGCGGCATCGGCGTCGTCATCGGGCACGAGATGACCCACGGCTTCGACGAC
>CALMDF010000050.1 GCA_937864895.1 uncultured Holophagales bacterium
GCCGGGGTCGATCGCCTTGACCGGGCTCCCGAAGGCGACGTCGTGGTTCTCGCCGGCGAGGGGCCGCCCCTCGGCGTCCAGGTAGACGACCGTGGCGATGACGCGGCGGACGGGAGCCGGGGAGACGTTCTTCACCTTCGCGTGGTAGGTCGGGAGAGGGGGGTGCCCCTCGACGGCGACGGCCGAGATCTCGAGCGGCCCACGGCCCGTGCCGCCGACCCGCGCGGGCTGGCGTGGCGCCTCGGGAGCGGCTTCGGCCGGGGGGGGCGTCGCCGGGAGAGGCGTCGCGAGGCGCGGGACCGGCGCGCCGGAGGGAATCGGGCGGTGGGCCGTGTCGCCGCACGCGAACGAGAGCGCCGCGAGGACGAGGGCGAGGGCGACGCCGTTCTTCACGGGGTGGAACTTACCTAAAAAAGCTGCCGGGAGCGTACCAATTGGGTTGCGCTCCCGGCTTCCCTGGCCTGCGGGGAGGGGGGCGGCGGAGAGTGGTTCCTCGCCGACCAGGGGTAATCAGGTCTGTAGGTGAGACGGACTCTCGCGGTTTGCCTGTCCCTTGATGGAAAGTTGGGCCTCGTTCTCCAGAAATGCAAGAGCCGGCTCGAAATCGAGCCGGCTCTCGTTCGGTCCCGGCTTTCCGGTCAGAGACCGCGCGCGGTCCGGTAGGCGGGGATCGCCGCCTCGAGGACCCGGCAGGCGGCCTGAAGGTCCTCGGACTTCAGGACGTAGGCGATCCGCACCTCGTCCTTGCCGAGGCCCGGCGTCGCGTAGAAGCCGTCCGCCGGCGCCACCATGACCGTCGCCCCGTCGAGCTGGAAGTCGGTGAGGAGCCACTGGGCGAAGTCCTCGCTGTCCGTCACCGGGAGGCGGGCGACGAAGTAGAACGCCCCCTCGGGCTTGCGGAAGAAGATGCCCGGGATCTTCGTCAGCTCGTTGAAGAGGATGTCCCTCCGCTTGCCGTACTCGGTGACGACGCCCTGGACGTACTCGGGGCCGAGAAGGGCCGCCCCTGGCGCGATCGCCTGCGCGAGGCCGGGAGGGGAGAGGCGTCCCTGCGCCATGTGCAGGCACGCCTGGTAGACCTCCGCGTTGCGGGTGACGAGGCAGCCGAGGCGGATGCCGCAGGCGCTGTAGCGCTTGGAGAGGCTGTCGACGACGACGACCACGTCCTCGAACCCCTCGAGCGAGAGGGCGCTCGCCACGTCGCGGCCGTCGTAGACGAACTCGCGGTAGACCTCGTCCGCGATGAGGAAGAGGCCGTGGTCGCGGCAGAACTCGGCCACCCGGACGAGCTCCTCCCTCGAGTAGACGGTGCCGGTCGGGTTGTTCGGGTTGCAGAGGAGGACGGCCTTCGTCTTCGGTGTGAGGGCCTTTTCCCACTCCTCGCGGTCCGGGAGGTGGAAGCCGTCCTCGGCGCGGGTCACGATCGGCTTCAGCCCGATGCCGCCCATCGCCGCGAAGGCGCGGTAGTTCGTGTAGAACGGCTCGACGAGGAGGGCCTCGTCCCCGGTCTCGCAGCAGGCCATGAAGGCGAACTGGATCGCCTCGCTCCCGCCCGTCGTCGTGATGACCTGGCTCTTCGTCAGCTCGATGCCGCGTCCGCGGTAGTAGCCGAGGAGGAAGTCGAGGAACTCGGGGGTGCCGTTCGACGGGGTGTAGGCGTAGACCTTCTCGTGGATCTCGGAGAGCCGGGCCCGCATCGGCGCGGGGGTCTCGAGGTCCGGCTGGCCGATGTTCAGGTGGTAGACCTTCACACCGCGCTTCCTGGCGGCGTCGGCGTGGGAGGCGAGCTTGCGGATGGGGGAAGCGGGGACCCGCCGGCCGCGTTCGGAGACGCGGGGGGCGGCCTTCTCGGCGGAGACGCTCATGCCGGCGAGATTACACCGCGACGCGGGGGCGTCGCGGTGCCCGGGAGGGGCTCCCGACCAATCAGAAACCGGCGGCAGCCCCGTCCTTCCTGCGCTCGGTCGCCCCGAGGAAGAATCCCGTCGCCGGGTCCCGGGCGACCGCCTGGTACCCGCCGTAGGCGCCCAC
>CALMDF010000051.1 GCA_937864895.1 uncultured Holophagales bacterium
CGCCCTTGAGCCCCGCCTGCCAGTCGCCGGAGTTGACGACGACGAGGCCCGTCATCGCGCAGACGACGACCGTGTCCCAGAAGGTGCCGGTGGAGGAGACGAGAGCCTGCCGGACGGGGTTCTTCGTCTGCGCGGCCGCGGCGACGATGGGGGCGCTTCCGAGGCCCGACTCGTTCGAGAAGAGCCCGCGAGCGACCCCGAACCGGATCGCTTCCTTCATCCCGGCCCCGAGGAAGCCGCCGACGGCCGCCTGGCCGCTGAAGGCGCTCGAGAGGATGAGGCGGAAGCTGGCCGGCAGGGTCTCCGAGTGGGCGACGAGGAGCCAGAGGCAGCCGAGCACGTAGAACAAGGCCATGAAGGGGACGAGGAGCTCGCAGACCCTGGCGATCGACTTGATTCCGCCGAGGATGACGACGGCGGTCAGGATCGTCATCACCGCACCGCTGACCCAGGGGGAGATCCCGAAGGTCTCGTACGCCAGGGCGGCGAGGGAGTTGGCCTGGACGGTGTTTCCGATGCCGAACGCGGCGACGGCCGTGAGCGCGGCGAAGATCACGCCGAGCCACTTCGCGTTCATCCCCCGCTCGAGGACGTACATCGGGCCGCCGGCCATCGTTCCGTCCGGGTTCTTCACCCGGAAGCGGACGGAGAGGAGCGCCTCCGAGTACTTCGTCGCGATGCCGAAGACGCCCGTGAGCCACATCCAGAGGACGGCGCCGGGGCCGCCGGCGGCGACGGCCGTCGCGACCCCGACGATGTTCCCGGTCCCGATCGTCGCCGCGAGGGCCGTCGTCAGGGCCCCGAACTGGCTGACGTCGCCGGTCCCTTCCCTGCCCCGGCGGACCGAGAGCTTGATGGCGGTCCAGAGGTGCCGCTGGACGAGCCCGAGCCGGAAGGTGAGGAAGACGTGGGTCCCCACGAGGAGGACGAGGAGGGGCCAGCCCCAGATGAGGTCACTGACCTTCGCCAGAAGCTGCTCGAACGCCGCCATGCCGCCCTCCTCCGCCGGATGAAAAACGAAAAGAAGAGTTCCCGCGCCGCTCGGGAGGATATAGGAAGACGGGTCAGCTCTCGTCGCCGCCCCGCCTCCTGGCCAGCTCCGAGGCGGCGGTGAGGGCGGCGTGCCGGTACATGTCCGAGAGCGTGGGGTAGTTGTAGAGCGACTCGGCGATCTCGGGGGCGGTTGCCTGCATCTTCAGGTAGGCCTGCCCGATGTGGACGAGCTCGCTCGCCGAGTGGCCGACGATGTGGACCCCGATGAGGCGTGCGGTCGCCGCGTCGAAGACGAGCTTCAGGAGCCCCTGGGTGTCTCCGATGATCTGGCCGCGCGGGTTCATCCCGTAGTGGCCGCGGCCCACGACGTAGTCGACCCCCTTCTCCTTCAGCTTCTCCTCGGTCTCGCCGACGTAGCTCACCTCGGGGATCGAGTAGATGGCGAAGGGGAGGTTCTCGGTGCTCACGGAGGGCCCCGTCAGGCCGAAGGCGTGCCGCATCGCCCGCCGCCCCTGCTCCATCGAGGTCGAGGCGAGGGCCGGGTAGCCGATCACGTCGCCGACGGCGTAGATGTGGGGATGGGAGGTCTGGAGGTCGTCGTTCACGGTGAGGAGGCCGTACTTGTCGGGAACGAGGCCGATCGTCTCGAGGCCGAGGTCCTTCGTGTTCCCGTCGCGCCCGACGCAGTAGAGGAGGACGTCCGACGTGATCCGCCGTCCCTTCTTCGTCTCGATGCTGACGCGCGGCGGCGCTCCGGGCACCGGGTCGACCCGGGCGTAGCGGTCGTCGTGGAGGATCTCGACGTGGAGCTCCCCGAGCTCGCGCTCGAGGATCGAGACGACCTCGCGGTCGAGGTAGGGGAGGAGGCGGTCCCGCGTGTCGACGAGCGTCACGTAGACGCCGAGCGCCGCGAAGATGGAGGCGTACTCGATCCCGATGACCCCCGCGCCGAGGACGGTCATCGTCTTCGGCATCCGCGGGAGCTTCAGGATCGTGTTGCTGTCGAAGACGCTCTCGGCGTCGAAGGGGACGTCGGCCGGCCGGTTCGGGCTCGAGCCGGTGGCGATGACGAGGACCTCGCCTCTCACCGTCCCCTTCCTCCGCCCGTCCTTGCCCTCGACGGCGACGGTGTGCTCGTCGAGGAACCGGCCGTGGCCCCGGAAGACCTCGATCCGGTAGCGCCCGAGGGAGGCGTTGATCATGTCCAGCTCCCGCTGGACGACGAGCCGCTCGCGGTACATGAAGTCGGCCACGGTGACGTCGTCCGTCACCTCGGTCTGGAACCCGTGGAGCCGCTGCCTCGTCATCCCGAGGAAGAAGAGGGCGCTCTCGCGGAGGGTCTTCGAGGGAATCGTCCCCCAGTTCACGCGGGTCCCGCCGACGACGGAGGCCCGCTCGACGAGGGCGACGCGCTTGTGCGCCTTTGCGGCCTGGATCGCGGCGCGTTCGCCGCCGGGGCCGCCGCCGAGGACGACGACGTCGAAATCGGAGCTGGTGGGTGCTGGCGTCACGTGGCGGATCCTAGCAAGGCCGTCTCGCGGGCCTCGCCGGCCGTCGCGCGGGGCCCGAACAGGAGTATCGTCCGGCGCCATGCCCGACGCCGCCGTTCCGGCTGCCGCTCCGCGCCCGCTGCCGCCGCCCGCCTACCGCTGGTTCGTCCTCCTCTCGTGCAGTCTCGCGATGTTCGGCAACTACTACGTCTTCGACGCGCTCTACCCGGTCACGCCGCTCCTCGAGAAGGCGTTCGGCTTCACCGGCGCGCAGGTGGGGCTCCTCGACACGGCCTACAACGTCGCGGCCCTCCTGACGCTCATCGCCGGCGGCGTCCTGATCGACCGGATCGGGGTCGCGGCCTCGGCCGTCCTCTTCGGGACGATCGGCGCCGCGGGGAGCATCGCGATAGCCGTCCTGCCCGCGGTCCTGCCGGGGGCCCCGTGGGTCGGGATGATGCTCGGGCGCTTCCTCCTCGGCATCGGCTCGGAGCTCTTCATCGTCGCGGCGACGACCGTCGTGGGGCGGTGGTTCAAGGGGAAGGAGATCTCGTTCGCCCTCGCGATCCAGCTCCTCATCGCGAGGCTCGGCTCCTGGGCCGCGGACAAGTCCCCCGACTATGCGAAGTCCCTCTTCGGAAGCTGGCAGCCGCCGCTCCTCCTCGCGGCCTGCCTCGGGGTGACCTGGCTCTGCTTCGCGATCGTCTACGCCACCCTCGAGAAGCGGGCCACCCGCCTCTACGCGGTTTCGCGGCCCGGCGCGACCGACAAGCTCGTCTGGTCGGACCTCGTCCGCTTCGACCTCGGCTACTGGTGGGTCGTCGGCCTCTGCGTCGCCTTCTACGCGACGATCTTCCCGTTCCGGACCTTCGCGAACCTCTACTTCATCGAGGCGAAGGGGCTCAGCCCGGAAGCCGCCGGGAACCTCAAGTCGATCCTCCCGCTCCTCTCGATGATCGGCATGCCGCTCTTCGGCCTCCTCGCCGACCGGATCGGCAAGAGGGCGCTCCTGATGGCTGCCGGCTCGGCCCTCCTCGTTCCGCCGTTCTTCCTCCTCGTCGGGACGTCGATCTCGCCGACGATCCTGATGGGAATGCTCGGCCTCGCCTTCGCGCTCGTCCCGGCCGTCCTCTGGCCGGCCGTGACCTACCTCGTCCCCGAGGCGCGCCTCGGATCGGCCTACGCGCTCATGACGTTCTGCCAGCAGGTGGGCTGGGCCGGCATGAGCTGGGGCCTCGGCCTCCTGAAGGACGCCTCGCACGCGAGCGCGGCGCACCCGGCGGGCTGGAACCCGGTGATCCTCGCGCTGGGCGCCCTGGCGACGCTCGGTTTCGTCTTCTCGTTCCTCCTCTGGCGGAGCGAGAGGGGGCCGAAGAGCCACGGCCTCGAGGCCGTCACGCCGGCGGCGCACGTCGAGAACGCGAAGGAGATCAACCCGGCCTGACGGGGGCCGGCCCCCGGGGCTCGCCCGACCTCAGGACCCGCCCTCCCCGCTCGCCCCCCTCCGGGCCGAGCTCGACGACCCAGTCGGCCGCGGCGAGGACCTCGGGGTGGTGCTCCACGACGACGACGAGGTGTCCCTCCGCCGCGAGCCGGCCGAGGGAGCCGAGCAGTCGGTCCACGTCCTCGAACCCGAGGCCGCGCGTCGGCTCGTCGAGGAGGACCGCCGTTCGGCGCGAGGTGGAAGCCGCGAGGAGGCGCGAGAGCAGAAGCCGCTGCCTCTCGCCCGAGGAGAGCGCGGACCCCGCCTGTCCGAGCCGCAGGTAGCCGAGCCCGATCTCGCGGAGGGCCGCCAGAGCAGGGGCGACCTGGCGGTCCCCGGCGAGCCAGGCCGCGGCGTCGGCGACGGGCGCGTCGAGGAGGTCCGTGAGGCTCCTGCCGTCGAGCCGGCAGGAGAGGACGTCGGCGGAGAACCGGCGTCCGCCGCACGTCTCGCACCCGACGGTCACGTCCGGAAGGAGGTCCATCGGGACGGTGACGACGCCGCGTCCCGAGCAGGCCTCGCAGCGCCCGCCGGGGACGTTCGTCGAGAACGCCTTCGCCGGGAGCTTCCGCGCCTTCGCCTCCGGCGTCGCGGCGAAGAGCTTCCGCAGGGCTTCGCCGACGCCGGCGAGCGTCGCCACGGTGCTGCCGGCCCCGACGGCAAGCCCGTCCTGGTCGGAGCAGAGAACCTCCTCGAGCGGCGCGTGGAGCTCGATCGCGCGGCAGCCGACGGCGTCGTGGCCCCGGAAGGCGGCGCGCAGCGAAGGGGCGAGGACTTCCAGGACGAGCGTCGACTTGCCGCTCCCGGAGACGCCGGAGACGACGACGAGCCCGCCGGCAGGGATCTCGACGTGGAGGTCCTTCAGGGTGTGCCGGTGGGCGCCGTGGATCGTGACGCCGGGGCCGAGCGCGCGCCCGGGGCGGCACGGGGACGAGCTCGGGCGCGTGAGGAGCCGCGCGGTCCAGGTCGACCCGTCCTCGAGAAGGTCGGACGGCGAGCCGGACGCGACGACGAGCCCGCCGTCCGGCCCGGTGCCGGGGCCGAGCTCGACGACGTGGTCCGCCGCGGCGACGAGCCCAGGGTCGTGCTCGACGACGACGACCGCATTGCCCGCCGCGGAGAGACCGCGCAGGACGCCGGCGAGGCGCGCCGTGTCGCGCGGGTGGAGACCCTGGGTCGGCTCGTCGAGGACGTACGTCACGCCGACGAGCCCGCCGCCGAGGGCGGAGGCGAGGCGCACCCGCTGAGCCTCTCCGCCCGAGAGGGTCGCCATCTCCCGCGCCGGGGCGAGGTAGCCGAGCCCGGTGTCGCAGAGGGCGCGGACGCGCCGTGCGAGGTCGGCGCGGACCGGGCTCGTCAGGGCGAGGAGCGCCGGAGAGACGGACCCCTCTCCCGACTCCATCCCGTCGAGCCACCCGGCGAGCTCTTCGGCCTCGGCGCGGGCCGCCTCGGGCGCCCGCCGCCCCGCGAAGACGACGGCGCGCGCGGCCGGCTTCAGCCGCTCGCCGTCGCACGTGCCGCAGGGCCGGTCGACGAGGAGGGGCTCGAGCGCCTCGCTGCGCTCGTCGGCGTGGACCCTCTCGTACTCGGTCTCGACGAGCCGGGCGAAGCCGGCCCAGCGGGACCTGAAGCGGTGGACGCCGGCTCT
>CALMDF010000052.1 GCA_937864895.1 uncultured Holophagales bacterium
CCTCGACCTGGGCCGCGCCACCGAGGACGCCGCCCTTGACGCCGCCGAGAACGCCGCCCATGACGCCGCCCTCGACACCGCCTTCGACGCCGCCCTCGACGCCGCCCTCGATCCCGCTGTCCTCGGCCGGCGCGGCAGGCGCGACCGGAAGGACGTCGGGAATCATCACGGGCGCCGCGTTGGCGGAAGGCTTGACCGGCTCGACTTTCGGCGCGGCCTTGGGGGCCGCGGCCTTGGGCGGCGGCGGCGGCGGCGGGGGAGGAGGCGCGGCTTCCGAGTAGAACGTGATCGGGATCGGCGGCTCGGGGATCTCCTCGATGTACCACATCGAGGCGGCCAGGACGGCTCCGCCGATGACGAAGTGGAGGAAGATGGACATCGGAACCGAGAGCCAGCGGTTGCCGGACGCCTGCTGCTTCTTCGACTCGATGAGGGAGGCTTCGAACATTTTAGCGGTCCTCTAGCCCGGGCTCGTCAGAGCGCCTCGAGCGGGTTCTTCCTGGCCGCTTCCTCGCGCTCCCTCTGCTTGACGCGGTCGCGCGCGGCGAGGGCCTTCTTCTGCCACTCCGTGGCCTGGGCGAGGAGCTCTTCCTTCTTGGCGGGATCGTTCTCGAGCTTCGCGTACTCCCTGTAGAGCAGGTTCACGTAGAGCATCGCCTCGTAATAGTCTTCACGGAGCGAGTTGGCCTTCTCCAGCGCGGCCATGCCCCGGTCGATCATAGCCTTCCGGGCCTCTCCGTCCATTTCCGTCATCGGCGTGTTGTAGGACTTGTCCCAGCAGGTGACGCCGATCGTGTAGAAGACCTCGGCGTTCGTCGGGTCGAGCTTGGCCAGGTTCTCCTGCCACTCCATCGACTGGTCGAAGTCGCCCTTCTTCGCGTAGAGCATCGCGATGGTCTGGACGGCCTGCTTGTCGTCCCCGTGCTTCTTCAGCCACTCCTTGAAGTAGTCGATCGCGTCGTCGTAACGCCGGGAGTTCATGTAGGTCGTGACGAGGAACTTCGCCGCGCCCTGGTCCTCCGGCTTCGCCGCCAGGTACTCCTTGAAGTACTTGATGGCCGACTCCAGCGCGAGGACGTCCTTCTCGTGAGTGGACCCGGGGTTGTAGAGGGCCATGTTGGCCATCGCGACGAATTTCTTGATCCGGATCTCACTCGGATCGAGCCTCATCGCCTCTTCGTACTGCTTCAGGGCGTCCTCGTAGAGCTGCTCCTTGAAGTAGGCGTTTCCCTTGCGGATCGTCTGCTTCGCCTTGAACTGGTCGGCGACCTTCTCGCACCCCGTTGCGGTCGTCACCAGCAGGGCGAGCCCGCCGACCGCCATCACGCGGCGAAGTCGGTTCCGGAGGTTTGTCCGGGCGTCTCTCCCCGTCCTGATTCCGGTCATCGGCCCTCTCTCCTTTCGCGCACCCACGGTGCCCGCGGTCATGAGACCCGGGAGACCACCGTCCCGTTCCCGGTCAGACATAATTTTCGCTGCTCCCCGGCGCCCTGCGTCCTCGGTCTGCGTACGGATGGCGATCCAAAGAGGCGTCGAGAGGAGGCGCGAGCTGGCTTGTCACCGCAGACGCCCCCCCGGCGAGGGGCGAAACCTGAAAGGCGTTCTCGACGAAGAAAGGAAAAGACCCGGCGAAGTCCGCGTCTGAGCGCGCCTCCCCGTTCTCTGCCTCCGCGTCCGTTCCAAGCTGCGGCTTATTCAGCCCCGACCTCCGGAATCTTCCCTCGACCTCTCGGAACGTCCGCGCGCCCACCGGGCCCGGGGCGGCCGTCATTCGAGGCGGACATTCTCACGGAGCGCGGGGGGAAGTGCAAGCGGAAAACCGCCCTGAAACAGCGGTGAATCGTGGACCGGACAGGTCCCCTCGGGCTTCCCCCGAGCAGGCTGCCCTGCCGGGATCCGTAGAATGCGGGCATGGTGTTCTGCAGGCCTTCCGCTCCCGCCGCCGCCGCCGCCGTGCTGGCGGCTCTCCAAGCCTTCGCCCTCTCCGCCGCGCCGCAGAAAGCGGAGCCGACTCCGCGGCCCGGGCCCCTCGTCAGGAACGTCGACGTCACCGTGACGAACATCGACGTCATCGTGACGGACTCGAAGGGGAAGCGGGTACGCGGCCTGAAGATGGACGACTTCGAGGTCTACGAGGACGGGATGCTCCAGCCCCTGACGAACTTCTATGCCGTGGACGGCGGGAAGGTCGTCTTCTTCGGGGACGAGGCGGTGCCGGGAACGGCGCCGGCCCCCGCGCCGGCGCCCACGGTCACCCCTCAGGCCGTGGCGGCCGCCCCGGAGCCTGCCCCCGCCGAAGCCGCGGTGGACCCCCTGCCGGTGCCGGTCACCCGGATCGTGATCTTCATCGACAACCTCAGTCTCCAGCCGTTCAACCGGAACCGGGTCCTCCGGAGCGTGCAGACCTGGGTCCGGGAGAACGTGAAGGGGAACGTCGAGGCGATGGTCGTCACCTGGGACCGCACGCTCAAGGTCCGCCGGAAGTTCACGAACGACGGCCGCGAGGTCTCCGACGTCCTGAAGCAGCAGGAGGACCTCTCCACCCTCGGCCAGGTCCGCCTCTCCGAGCGGCGGGACGTCCTCCGGCAGATCGACGACGCGAAGTCGGAGTCCGAGGCGTTCGTCGAGGTGCGGCAGTACGCCCTCGCCTACAAGAACGACCTCGACTTCACGGTCGACGCCCTCAAGAAGACGATCGACCAGCTCGCCGGCGTCGAGGGGCGGAAGATCCTCCTGCACGTCTCCGAGGGGCTCCCGCAGTCGCCCGGCGCCGAGCTCTGGAAGTACGTCCAGGACAAGTTCCGGACGCAGTCCGGAGGGCTCTCCCAGTTCGAGTTCGACAAGACCGCGGCCTACCTCGGGATCATCCGGGCCGCCAACGCCGCGGGCGTCTCGATGTACATGGTCGACGCCTCCGGCCTCTCGATCGACTCCGGGATCAGCGCGGAGAACCGGACGACCGACGCCAAGATCGACTCCTTCATCGAGAGGACGAACCTGCAGTCGATGGTCCAGCTCATGGCCGACGAGACGGGCGGCAAGGCGATCCTGAACCGGAACGACGTGACGCCCTCGCTGAACGAGATCCGGGAGGACTACACATCGTACTACTCCGTCGGGTACCGGAGCCTGAAGGCGGGCGGCGAGAGACCCCGGAAGATCGCGGTGAAGATGAAGAAGAAGGGGCTCACCGCGCGCTCCAGGCGCAGCTACATCGAGAAGGGGCTCGAGACGCGGATCGCCGAGGGGGTCACCTCGGCCCTCTACTTCGCGAGGGACGACAACCCTCTCGCCGTCGGGATCGAGGTAGGCCAGCCCGCACCCGCCGACGCGCAGAACTACCTCGTTCCCATCCGCATCCGGGTGCCGTTCAGCCGGATCACGCTCCTGCCGGAAGGGTCGACCGCGCGAGGCCGGGTCATCCTGTACTTCATCGTCGTCGACGCCGAGGGAAAGCAGTCGGAGCTCGCGAACCAGGTGGTCCCGGTGGAGGTCGACTCGAAGGAGCTCGGGAGCCTGGCCCGGCGCGACTTCGTCTACGACGTCCGGCTCCTCATGATTCCGGGCGGCCAGAGGCTCTCCCTCGCCGTGCGCGACGAGCCGACGAACACCGTGAGCTACGTCCAGCAGTCGATCTTCGTGTCAGCGCTGCCGCCCGCGACGGGGCCGGCGGGGAAGTGAGCCCGGCGGCCGTCCCCTCCGGGCGCGAGCCGGGGGGCGCTTGAGGGTCCTCGGGACGGCCGAGGCGCGGGCCGCGGACGAGGCCACGATCGCGGCGGGGACACCGGGCATCGTCCTGATGGAGCGGGCCTCGGAGGCGGTGGCGCGGGAGTGTGTCCGCGCGATAGCGGCATCGCCGCTCCGGGGAGAACGGATCGTCGTCCTCTCGGGCACGGGGAACAACGGGGGGGACGGTTTCGGCGCGGCGCGGCTGCTCCGTCCGAGCCCCGCCGCCGGGCGGGTGACGGTCCTGCTCGTCGGCGGGCGGGAAAAGGTCTCGGGGGATGCCGCCGAGATGCCTCGTCGCGCCGAAGGGGAAGGGGTGGAGGTTTCCGAGGTCGAGGACGCGGCCGGGCTCGAGCCGCTCCGGTCGGCGACGCTCGTGATCGACGCTCTCTTCGGCACGGGCCTCTCCCGCCCGATCGACGAAGGGTCCCTCGTCGACCACGCCGTCCGGCTCGCTTCCTCCCGCCGGGCGTTCGTCGTCGCCGTCGACGTTCCCTCCGGCCTCGACTCCGGCTCGGGCCGCGCCGACGCTCCGCACGTGCATGCCGACCTCACGGTGACGTTCGGCTTCCCGAAGCTCGCCCACCTCCTCGTCCCGGCGGCCGGTTCGTGCGGCCGGGTCGTCGTGGCCGGCATCGGGCTCGTCCCCGGCGCGGGCGGGACGGGAGCTCCCGAGGCGGTGACTGCGCCCGACGTGGCGCCGGCCTTCCCGAGGCGCCCGGCCGGGGCCCACAAGGGAAGCTACGGGACGCTCGCGGTCGTCGGCGGAGCCAGTGGAATGGCGGGCGCGGCGGCCCTCGCCGCCCGTGCGGCCTTCCGGACCGGCGTGGGGAAGGTCGTCGTCGTCGCCGACGAGGCGAGCCGTCCGGCCATCCACGCACTCGTCGCCGAGGCCACGACGGCGGGCCTCCTGCCGGGCTCGGGACTCACGGCCCTCGCCGCGGGGCCGGGCCTCGGGACCTCGACGGTCGCGCGGGGGCTCCTGGAGGCCTGCCTCGCGACGTCTCTCCCGGTCGTTCTCGACGCCGACGCCCTGAACCTCCTGGCGGGGAATCCGGAGGTCCTCCGCGGACGCTCGAGCCCGACCGTCCTGACCCCCCATCCCGGGGAGGCGTCGCGCCTCCTCGGCGTCCCCACGGCGGCCGTCGGCGCCGACCCGGAAGGGGCTGCGAAGAGGCTCGCGACGGCTTCCGGGGCGACCGTCGTCCTGAAGGGTTTCCGCTCGGTGATCGCCTCGCCGGAGGGCCGTACCGCCCGAGTCCTCTCCGGGAACCCGGGCATGGCCTCGGGCGGGAGCGGCGACGTGCTCACGGGGGTCGTCGGCGCGCTCCTGGCACGAGGCCTGCCGGCCTGGGAGGCCGCCGGCGCGGGGGCGTTCCTCCACGGCCTGGCGGGCGACCTTGCCCGGGAGCGGCTCGGAGAGGAGGCTCTCGCGGCCTCGGACGTCTCCGGGGCCCTCGCAGAAGCGATCCAGGTCGTGACCGAGTCGGGTCAGGCGCCGTGAATTCGCTCCTCGAGATCGTCTCGCGCTCGGTCGAGGAGACGCGGGCCGCGGGGCGGGACCTGGCACGGCGGCTCGTGCCCGGGACGCTCGTCCTCCTCTCGGGACCGCTCGGAGCGGGGAAGACCGAGTTCGTCCGCGGCATCGCGGAGGGGCTCGGTGCCGGAGCGGACGAGGTCGCTTCGCCGACCTTCGCGCTCGTTCACGAATACGGCCCCGCCGGGGCGCCTCCCGTCCTCGTCCACGCCGATCTCTACCGGCTCCTCGGCGATCCCGCGGCCTCCTTCGAGGACCTCGGGCTCGACGAGGCCGGCGAGCGGGGAGCCGTCGTCGTCGTCGAGTGGCCCGAGGGTCTCTCGGGCGCCCGGGGCGGCCTCGAGGTCGAGATCTC
>CALMDF010000053.1 GCA_937864895.1 uncultured Holophagales bacterium
CCCTGAAGGGGAGCGGCGCGACGGGCGGCGTGGGCGCCGCCGTCGGGACGGGCGCCGGCGTGGCGACGGGGGGAGGCGCCGTCACCGGGACGGGCCTCGGCGCGCACCCGGGGGCGAGCGCCGCCGCGAGGAGAACGGCCTGGGCGAGGAGGCGTGCCCTCATCGCCTCAGCCGAAGGCTTTCGCGCGGTGCTTCTTGCGGAAGTCCTCGGCGTCGATGGTGACGAGCTGGCACATTTCGTAGAGGCGGCTCCTGACCGGCGCGCCGACGCGCGCCTCGAGCGTCTCGCCCCCCCGCGTGTCGGGCTCGTCGGCGAAGTTGGTCGTCAGGATCGTGAGGCGGCCCCGGTTGTAGCGCGTGTTGAGGAGCCCGTAGAGGACCTCGCGGACCCAGTCGGAGGGACGGCGCGCGCCGAGCTCGTCGAGGACGAGGAGCTCCGCGTCGCGGTAGGGGGCGACGATGTCGTCCTGGCTTTCGTCGCTCCCCTTTCCGAAGCTCGCCTGGATCCGGTCGAGGAGGTCGGAGAAGTCGCAGAAGAGGACGGGCGTCCCCTTCGTGTCGACGAGCTCGTTCAGGATCGCGACGGCGAGGTGGGTCTTCCCGACGCCGACGGGGCCCGAGATGAGGAGCCCGGCGTCGACGGCGGGCCAGTGCTCCACGAAGCGCTTTCCGACCGCCTTCGCCTTCTTCAGGGAGTCGTTCAGCGGGTTGAAGTTCTGCAGCCTGCAGTTCCGGTAGCGCTCGGGGATGCGGGCCGCGGCCCGGCGCGACCGCACCATCTCCTCGGAACGGCATTCGCAGGGGACGGTGGAGCCGTCGGGGCGCTCGAGGCGCCCGAAGCCCCTGCAGAGCGGGCACGTCTCTTCGCTGGTCTCGTTCACGGGGGCGATTGTAGGGGGCGGCGGGGGCCGCGTCAGCGGAGGACGGCCATGAGCCGCCGCGCCTTGACGCCGCGCCGGAGCCGCTGAAGGGCCTGGGCCTCGATCTGGCGCACCCTCTCGCGCGAGAGGTTCAGCTCGGCCCCGATCTCCTGGAGGGTCATCGGCTCCTTCTCCCCGTCGGACCCGTCCTCGGGGATGCCGAAGCGCCGACAGAGGACCGCCCGCTCTTTCGGCTTCAGCTCCACGAGGATCTCGCGGGCCTGCTCGGCCGTGGCACGGCGGAGCATGTCGTCGTCGGCCGCCGAGACCATCGTCTGCTCGAGGACGTCCTCGAGGGTCCGGTCCTGCCCCTCGCTGCCGACCCCCTGAGAAAGGGACTCCGCGCTGCGGGTGACGGCGAGGAGCACCTCGACGGCCGCCGGCTCGATGCCGGCCCGCTCGGCGATCTCCTCGAGGGTCGGGTCCCGCCCGAGCTCCCGCTGAAGCGCGTCCCGCGCCCGCACCGCCTTCAGCTGGTGGGCGGCCTGCTTGTGCGGGATCCGGATCGTTCCGGCCTGCTCGGCGAGCGCGTGGGAGATCGCCTGGCGCACCCAGAAGACGGCGTAGGTGATGAACTTCACGCCGCGGTTCGCGTCGAAGCGCCTCGCCGCCTGGATGAGACCGATGTTCCCCTCGTTGATCAGGTCGATGAAGGGGACGTCGGGCGAGTGGAAACCCTTGGCGTGGTAGACGACGAACCGGAGGTTGGCCCTGACGAGCTCGTCGATCGCGTCCTTCTTCTTCCACTCGGGCACCAGCGGGTCCTGGATGACCCGGGCGAGCTCCTTCTCCCTCTCCGCCGGGAGAGGCGGGTACCTGGAGATCTCCTCCAGGTATCTCCTCAGGAGACCCGAATCGTCGTCGCTCCGCCTTCGGTTCACTCTGCGGTCATCCTACTCCGCGGAGCCGCGGCGGGGACAGTCAGCCGGGGCGGCGCGCGAGGGGGGCCCTCGGGCGCAGGGCCAGGGCGTTCTGGGGCGCCGGGGCTCGCCCGGCCGCCCGTGAGGCGTGGTCGGCCGCCACGGAGCGGAAGGCGTCCATGAGGCGCTCCACCTCCCCCTCCATCCGGGAGAGCCGGGCGCGGAGGTCGAGGATGACCTCCACGCCCGCCAGGTTCACCCCGAGGTCGCGCGTCAGCGTCAGGATGATCTCGAGGCGCTCGACGGTGTCCCGGTCGTAGAGACGCGTGTTCCCCGACGAGCGGGGAGGGCGGATCAGGCCCTCCCGCTCGTAGAGGCGGAGCGTCTGCGGGTGGACGCCGAAGCGCTCGGCGACGACGCCGATGAGGACGTAATCGTCGCGCCGGGTCTTCCCTCGGCCGGAGCCGTCTCGAACGCCCGTCACGGCGTCACTTCTTCTCTTCGACGACCTCGGCGTCGATCACGTCGTCCGCCGGCTTTCCACCGCCCGACGGAGCCGCGCCGGCCTGGCCGGAAGCCTCGGGCGCCGGCGTGCTCTTGTAGAGCGCCTCGGCCACCTTGTAGCTCGCCTTCTGGACCTCCTGGGCCGCCTTGTGGAGAGCCTCGG